>NZ_RWIL01000023.1:0-178999 GCF_009764635.1 Pseudomonas sp. PB103
TGCGATCTTTTGATGTTGGTTTTTCAAGATCAAAAGATCGCAGCCTGCGGCAGCTCCTACAGAGAATCTAACAATCCACAGAGGTTGAATCATGGCTGTCAACACCGATCGTGCAAGCACCAAACCGTTGATCGAAAGGCGTTCGATCGACTACATCCCGGAAGCGGAAAGACACGGTCGTCTGTTTAGCCAGTTCACCCTGTGGATGGGCGCCAACCTGCAAATCACTGCGATTGTCACCGGGGCTTTGGCCGTGGTGCTCGGGGGTGATGTGTTCTGGTCGCTGATCGGTCTGTTGATCGGTCAATTGCTCGGCGGTGGCGTGATGGCGCTGCACGCCGCGCAAGGGCCGAAACTCGGCCTGCCGCAGATGATCTCCAGCCGCGTGCAGTTCGGCGTGTATGGCGCGGCGATTCCCATCGTGTTGGTGTGCCTGATGTACCTGGGTTTCACCGCGACCGGCACCGTACTTTCCGGTCAGGCGCTGGGTCAGTTGTTTAACGTCAGCGACAGCGTCGGCATCCTGATTTTCGCCAGCGTAATCGTGGTAGTCACGGTGCTCGGTTATCGGGTGATCCACTGGATCGGCCGTATCGCCAGCGTCATTGGCGTGATTGCCTTTGTGTTTTTGTTCTGGCGGCTGATGAGCCAGACCGACGTCGGCGCACTCCTGCAAATCCGTCATTTCAGCTGGAGCAGCTTCCTGCTCGCAGTGTCGCTCGCGGCCTCCTGGCAGATCGCGTTCGGCCCTTACGTGGCTGACTATTCCCGTTACCTGCCGAGCAACACCTCGGCGGTGAAAACCTTCTTCGCCGCCGGTGCCGGTTCAGTGGTCGGCGCGCAAGTGGCGATGATCCTCGGCGTGTTCGCGGCGGCTTCGGCCAACGGCCAGTTCGCCGGTCACGAAGTCGCCTACATCGTCGGTCTGGGCGGCACCGGTGCTACCGCTGCGCTGCTGTACTTCAGCATCGCATTCGGCAAGGTGACCATCTCGACGCTGAACTCCTACGGCAGCTTCATGTGCATCGCGACCATCATCAGTGGTTTCAAAGGTCACCTGACCGTTACGCGTATGCAGCGTCTGGTGTTCGTACTGGTGATCGTCGGCACGGCGACCCTGATCGCGCTGCTCGGTCAGCACTCGTTCCTCGGTGCGTTCAAGTCTTTCATCCTGTTCCTGCTCGCGTTTTTCACCCCGTGGAGCGCGATCAATCTGGTGGATTACTACTGCATCACCCGTGAGCGCTACGACGTGCCGGCGCTGGCCGATCCGAACGGTCGCTACGGTCGCTGGAACTTGCTCGGCATCAGCGTCTACGTGTTCGGTGTGCTGGTGCAGTTGCCGTTCATCTCCACCAAGTTCTACACCGGCCCGCTAGTGGCGGCCCTCGGTGATGTGGATATCTCCTGGATCATCGGCCTGGTGCTGCCGGCCGTCGTCTACTACGTGTGCGCAAAAAAATGGCACAGCGCGGTGCCCGATCAACTGATTCTGCCGGTCGAGCAGAACAGCGTTGTACAACCTAAAACAAGCGGGGCCGGTCGCGCTGCGGCGCAGGCCTGATTGGACGTGGACAGGGCTGGATGCCTCTTGACTGCCGTAAGCCAATTCATGATTAGGAGCGTCACAACAATGAAATCGAACAAGACCCTGCTGACCACATTGCTGTCCATGGGCCTGCTGGCCAGTGCCGGCGCGACGCAAGCCGCCGGCTGGTGCGAATCGGGCAAACCGGTGAAATTCGCCGGGCTGAACTGGGAAAGCGGCATGCTCCTGACCGACGTCCTGCAAGTGGTTTTGGATAAAGGCTACGACTGCAAGACCGACAGTTTGCCGGGCAACTCCATCACCATGGAAAACGCCCTGAGCAGCAACGATATTCAAGTGTTCGCCGAAGAGTGGGTCGGCCGCAGCGAGGTCTGGAACAAGGCCGAGAAGGCCGGCAAGGTCGTCGGTGTCGGCGCACCTGTGGTGGGCGCTGTCGAAGGCTGGTACGTGCCGCGCTACGTCATCGAAGGCGATGCCAAGCGCAAGCTGGAACCGAAAGCCCCGGACCTGAAAAACATCGCTGACCTGGGCAAATACGCCGCCGTGTTCAAAGACGCCGAAGAGCCTTCCAAGGGCCGTTTCTACAACTGCCCGGCCGGCTGGACCTGCGAGCTGGATAACAGCGAAATGTTGAAAAGTTATGGCCTCGAAAGCAGCTACACCAACTTCCGTCCAGGCACCGGCCCGGCGCTGGATGCGGCGGTGCTGTCGAGCTACAAGCGTGGCGAGCCGATCCTGTTCTACTACTGGTCGCCAACCCCGCTGATGGGCCAGGTTGACCTGGTCAAACTCGAAGAAAAACCCGGCGTCGACAAGTCTGTGAGCATCAAGGTCGGCCTGTCCAAGACCTTCCACGACGAAGCCCCGGAACTGGTCGCCGTGCTGGAAAAGGTCAACCTGCCGATCGACCTGCTGAACCAGAACCTGGGACGCATGGCCAAGGAACGTATCGAGTCGCCGAAACTGGCGAAAATCTTCCTCAAGGAACATCCTGAGGTCTGGCATGCGTGGGTCAGTGACGACGCTGCCAAGAAAATCGACGCGGCGCTGTAGGTCGATACCTCCCGGTCAACCGTGAGGCTGGCCGGGAGATATGCCGTAAACGCTTGATTGAGATTTCTGATTGAGAGCCGCTTATGTTTCCCGAGAGCTTTACCTTTTCCATCGCCGACTGGGTCAACGGTTGGGTCGATTCGCTGGTCACCAATTACGGTGATGTGTTCCGCCATATCTCCGACACCCTGCTGTGGGCCATCGTCAACCTTGAAGGCATGCTGCGTGCGGCGCCGTGGTGGCTGATGCTGGCGATCGTCGGTGTGATCGCCTGGCACGCCACGCGCAAAGTGGTGACCACTGCGGTCATCGTCGGTTTGTTGTTCCTCGTCGGCGCGGTCGGCCTGTGGGACAAACTCATGCAAACCCTGGCGCTGATGATGGTCGCGACGATCATTTCGGTGCTGATCGGCATCCCGCTGGGGATTCTTTCGGCACGCAGCAATCGCCTGCGTTCGGTGCTGATGCCGCTGCTCGACATCATGCAAACCATGCCGAGTTTCGTGTACCTGATCCCGGTGCTGATGTTGTTCGGTCTGGGCAAGGTCCCGGCGATTTTCGCCACGGTGATCTACGCCGCGCCGCCGTTGATTCGCCTGACTGATCTGGGCATTCGTCAGGTCGACGGCGAAGTGATGGAAGCGATCAACGCGTTCGGCGCCAACCGCTGGCAGCAACTGTTCGGCGTGCAACTGCCGCTGGCCTTGCCGAGCATCATGGCCGGGATCAACCAGACCACCATGATGGCCCTGTCGATGGTAGTGATCGCCTCGATGATCGGCGCCCGTGGCCTGGGTGAAGATGTGCTGGTGGGGATTCAGACCCTCAACGTCGGACGTGGCCTTGAGGCCGGTCTGGCGATCGTGATTCTCGCAGTGGTCATCGATCGCATTACTCAGGCGTACGGTCGGCCACGGCATGAGGTGAGCAAATGAGCAACGCAACCGTGAGCAAGATCGAAGTCAAAAACGTCTTCAAGATTTTCGGCAACCGCGCCAAGGACGCACTGGCGATGGTCGGCCAGGGCAAGACCAAGGATCAGGTGCTGAGCGAGACCGGTTGCGTGGTCGGCGTGAACGATCTGTCGCTGAGCATCGGCACCGGCGAAATCTTCGTGATCATGGGCCTGTCCGGCTCGGGCAAATCAACCTTGGTGCGTCACTTCAACCGCCTGATCGACCCGACCAGCGGCGCGATCCTCGTCGACGGTGTGGACATCCTGCAATACGACATGGACGCCCTGCGCGAATTTCGCCGGCACAAGATCAGCATGGTGTTCCAGAGCTTCGGCCTGTTGCCGCACAAGACCGTACTCGACAACGTCGCCTACGGCCTGAAGGTGCGTGGCGAGAGCAAGCAAATGTGCGCGGAACGTGCGCTGCACTGGATCAACACCGTGGGCCTGAAGGGCTACGAAAACAAATACCCGCACCAGCTCTCCGGCGGCATGCGCCAGCGTGTTGGTCTGGCCCGCGCCTTGGCGGCGGACACCGACATCATTTTGATGGACGAAGCGTTCAGTGCGCTGGATCCGCTGATCCGCGCCGAGATGCAGGATCAGTTGCTCGAGCTGCAGAAGACCTTGCACAAGACCATCGTGTTTATCACTCACGATCTTGATGAGGCGGTGCGTATCGGCAACCGCATTGCGATTCTCAAGGATGGGAAGTTGATTCAGGTCGGCACGCCGCGCGAGATTCTGCATTCGCCGGCGGATGAGTACGTTGACCGATTCGTTCAGCGGCGTGCGGCGGTGGTTTGATCTGAATTATGCAGTGCACTGACTGGCCCTATCGCTGGCAAGCCAGCTCCCACAGGGGTTGTGTGAACAATGAGGGCTGGCAGGCCCAGTTCCTACAGAGATTGTGTGAACACTGGAGCTCCTGTGGGAGCTGGCTTGCCAGCGATGAGGCCGGTGAAGCTGCATCAATATTAAGGTTGAGGTTTTAGATGTCCCAGGCTGAAAAAATCGTTATCACCGGCAGCCCCTTGCGTTGGCAGGACGTGGTCGCCGTCGCCCGTCACGGCGCGCATCTCGAATTGTCGAGCGACACCTGGGCGCGCATCGAAAACGCCCAATTGATCGTCCAGCGCATCGTCGCCAGCGGCGAGCGTGCCTATGGCGTCAACACCGGTCTGGGCGGTTTGTCCAACGTTTCGCTTAAAGACCAACAACTCAGCCAGCTCTCGCGCAACACCTTGCTCAGCCATGCCTGCGGCGTCGGCCCGGTACTCGCCGACGAGCAGACCCGCGCGATCATCTGCGCCGCCATTCACAACTACAGCCACGGCAAATCCGGCATTCATCGCCGCGTCGTCGAAGCGCTGCTGGCGCTGCTCAATCGCGGCATTACCCCGCAAGTGCCGTCGCAAGGCTCGGTGGGTTACCTGACGCACATGGCGCACATCGGCATCACGTTGCTCGGCGTCGGCAATGTCAGCTATCGCGGGCAGATTATTTGCGCACAACAAGCGTTGGCCGAGGAAGGCCTGCAACCGGTGCAGCTCGGCGCAAAAGACGGTTTGTGCCTGGTCAACGGCACGCCGTGCATGACCGGCCTCAGCTGTCTGGCGATTGCCGATGCCACGCGTCTGGTGCAATGGGCCGATGTCATCGGCGCAATGAGTTTTGAAGCCCAGCGCGGCCAGATCGACGCGTTCGACGCCGAGATCATCGCGTTGAAACCGCACCCGGGCATGCAGCAGGTCGGCATCAATCTGCGCGCATTGCTCGATGGCAGTGAAGTGATTGCGTCGAGCAAAGGCATTCGCACTCAGGATGCGCTGAGTATCCGCTCGATCCCGCAGGTACACGGTGCCGCGCGCGATCAACTCGATCATGCGATCAAACAGGTCGAAGCCGAACTCAATGGCTGCACCGATAACCCGCTGTTGCTGGGTACGCCGGACAACTTCCGGGTGATGTCGCAAGCCAACCCGCACGGCCAATCGGTGGCGATGGCGGCCGATTTGCTGGCGATTGCCATGGCCGAAATCGGCTCGATTGCCGAGCGTCGTCTCGATCGTCTGGTCAACCCGCACGTCAGCGGTTTGCCGGCATTTCTGGTGGCCAATCCGGGAGTGAACTCGGGGATGATGATCGTCCAGTACGTCGCCGCGTCGCTGTGTGCGGAAAACCGTCAATTGGCGCAACCTGCGGTGCTCGACAACTACATCACTTCGGGTCTGCAGGAAGACCACTTGAGCATGGGCACTAACGCCGCGCTCAAGCTGCATCGCGCGCTGGAAAACTGCACGCAGATTCTCGCCATCGAATACCTGCTGGCGGCGCAGGCGTTTGAATTCCTCAAGGAACAATGCTTCGGCGCGGGCACCGATATCGCTTGGCGACTGCTACGCGAAAAAGTCCCGGCCTACGATCAGGATCGCTGGCTGGCGCCGGATATCGCTGCCGCTGCGAGCGTGTTGAAAGCCCCGAATCTGCTGCACAACGTTTTACCGAATTTGCACTGAAAAATACCCACGCCAGCGTGCCAAGGCGCGACTCCCCAAAAGGCGAGACGCGACGGACAACGGACATCTCCGGAGCGTCTGGCGAGTTAATAACAAACTCTCAAAAGGAGCACAAAATGACTGCGCTGAACCTGATTCCCGGCCAACTGAGCCTGGCCCAATTGCGTGACGTCTACCAGAACCCGGTCAAGCTGAGCCTCGACAACAGCGCCTCGGCGCAGATCGAAGCCAGCGTCGCCTGCGTCGAGCAGATCCTCGCCGAAAACCGCACCGCGTACGGCATCAACACCGGTTTCGGCCTGCTGGCCTCGACGCGCATTGCCAGCGAAGACCTGGAAAACCTGCAGCGCTCGCTGGTGTTGTCCCACGCCGCCGGTGTTGGCGTGCCGATCAGCGATGAGCTGGTGCGTTTGATCATGGTGCTCAAGGTCAACAGCCTCAGCCGTGGCTTTTCCGGCATTCGCCGTGTGGTGATCGATGCGCTGATCGCGCTGATCAACGCCGAGGTTTATCCGCACATTCCGCTGAAAGGTTCGGTGGGCGCGTCGGGCGACCTAGCGCCGTTGGCGCATATGTCGCTGGTGCTGCTGGGCGAGGGCAAGGCGCGCTACAAGGGTGAGTGGATGGAGGCTGTTGAAGCGCTGAAAGTCGCCGGCCTGACGCCGCTGACTTTAGCGGCTAAAGAAGGTCTGGCGCTGCTCAACGGCACGCAGGTTTCCACCGCGTTTGCATTGCGTGGTCTGTTTGAAGGTGAAGACCTGTTTGCCGGTGCTTTGGCGCTTGGCGGCCTTACCGTTGAAGCTGTACTGGGTTCGCGCTCGCCGTTCGACGCACGCATTCACGCCGCGCGTGGCCAGAAAGGTCAGATCGACGCCGCTGCGGCTTACCGTGATCTGCTCGGTGAGCGCAGCGAAGTGTCCGACTCGCACCAGAACTGCGAGAAGGTTCAGGACCCGTACTCGCTGCGCTGCCAGCCGCAAGTCATGGGCGCTTGCCTGACCCAGTTCCGTCAGGCTGCTGAAGTGCTCGCGGTTGAAGCCAACGCGGTTTCTGATAACCCGCTGGTCTTCGCCGCTGAGGGCGACGTGATTTCCGGCGGTAACTTCCACGCCGAACCGGTGGCCATGGCTGCTGACAACATGGCGTTGGCCATCGCCGAAATCGGCTCCCTGAGTGAGCGTCGCATCTCGCTGATGATGGACAAGCACATGTCGCAGCTGCCGCCGTTCCTGGTGGCCAATGGCGGGGTGAACTCCGGGTTCATGATCGCTCAGGTAACCGCTGCTGCTTTGGCCAGCGAGAACAAAGCGCTGTCCCATCCGCATTCGGTGGACAGTCTGCCGACTTCGGCCAACCAGGAAGACCACGTTTCCATGGCGCCTGCGGCCGGCAAGCGTCTGTGGGAAATGGCCGAAAACACCCGCGGGATTCTCGCGGTGGAATGGCTGGCGGCGGTGCAGGGGCTGGATCTGCGTAACGGTCTGAAGACCTCGGCGAAGCTGGAACAGGCGCGGGCGATTTTGCGCAAGGAAGTGCCGTTTTATGAGAAGGATCGCTTCTTTGCGCCGGACATCAATGCGGCGACTGAGTTGTTGGCTTCGCGCTGCCTGACCGATCTGGTTCCGGCGAAGCTTTTGCCTAGCCTTTAACCCACCCACTGATCGTTCCCACGCTCCGCGTGGGAATGCCTCAAGGGACGCTCCGCGTCCAGTGACGCGGAGCGTCACGGGCTGCATCCCACGCAGAGCGTGGGAACGATCACAAGACGAGGATTTGGGATGAAAACCCTCTGGCAACACTGCCACGTCGCAACCATGGCGCAAGGCGTCTACTCGATCATCGAGGATGCGGCCATCGTGACGTCCGGTGCGCTCATCGAGTGGATCGGCCCGCGCAATCAATTGCCGTCCGGCGAATACCCGGCGGTCAATGACCTGCAAGGCGCGTGGGTCACTCCCGGCCTGATCGACTGCCACACCCACACGGTGTTCGGTGGCAACCGCAGCGGCGAATTCGAAAAACGCCTGCAAGGCGTCAGCTATGCGGAGATCGCAGCGTCCGGCGGCGGCATCGCCAGCACCGTGCGCGCAACGCGCGAAGCCACTGAAGACGAGCTGTTCGCCAGCGCCGCCAAACGCCTGAAAAGCCTGATGCGCGACGGCGTGACCACGGTCGAAATGAAATCCGGCTACGGTCTCGATCTGGTCAACGAGCGCAAGATCCTCCGGGTCATTCGTCGTCTGCAGAAAGAGCTGCCGATCAGCGTACGCAGCACCTGTCTCGCCGCCCACGCGTTGCCGCCGGAATACAAGGATCGCGCCGACGAATACATCGAGCTGATCTGCAAGGAAATGCTGCCCGCACTGGCTGCCGAAGGCCTGGTCGATGCCGTGGATGCGTTCTGTGAATACCTGGCGTTCTCGCCTGAGCAAGTCGAGCGCGTGTTCATCGCCGCACAAAAACTCGGTTTGCCGGTGAAGCTGCACGCCGAGCAATTGTCGTCGCTGCACGGCTCCAGTCTTGCCGCGCGTTATAAGGCGTTGTCCGCCGATCATCTGGAGTTCATGGACGAGGCCGACGCCATCGCCATGGCAGCAGCCGACACCGTCGCAGTGCTGCTGCCGGGCGCGTTCTACTTTCTGCGCGAAACCCAGTTGCCGCCGATGGACGCCCTGCGCAAACACAAAGTGAAGATCGCCATCGCCAGCGACCTCAACCCCGGCACCTCGCCGGCGCTGTCGTTGCGGCTGATGTTGAACATGGCTTGCACCTGTTTCCGCATGACCCCGGAAGAAGCCTTGGCCGGCGCCACCATTCACGCCGCGCAAGCACTGGGCATGGCCGACACCCATGGTTCGCTGGAAGTCGGCAAGGTTGCGGATTTCGTCGCCTGGCACATCGATCGTCCGGCGGACCTGGCCTATTGGCTGGGTGGTGATCTGGACAAACGCGTCGTGCGTCACGGCGCCGAATCAAATCTGTAGGAGAGCGGTTGTGGATAAGGTTCTGAATTTCAAACAAGGCCGCGTGCCGTTGCTGATCAGCATGCCGCATGCGGGCTTGCGCTTGACCCCGGCGGTCGAGGCCGGATTGATCGCGGACGCGAAAAGCCTGCCGGACACCGACTGGCACATTCCGCAGCTGTACGATTTCGCTGAAGAACTGGGCGCCAGTACTTTGGCTGCCGAGTACTCGCGCTTCGTCATCGACCTCAATCGACCGTCCGACGATAAACCGCTGTACACCGGCGCCACTACCGGGCTGTACCCGGCGACGCTGTTCGATGGCATTGCGTTGTTCCGCGAAGGGCACGAACCTTCGAAAGAACAGCGTGCGACGTATCTGGAGCAAATCTGGACGCCGTATCACCGCACCCTTCAGCAAGAGCTGGCACGGCTGAAGGCCGAGTTCGGTTATGCGCTGTTGTTCGATGCGCACTCGATTCGCTCGATCATTCCGCACCTGTTCGACGGCAAGCTACCGGACTTCAACCTTGGCACCTTCAACGGCGCCAGTTGCGATCCGCAACTCGCTACGCAACTGGAAGCGATCTGCGCGCGCCATGACGATTACAGCCACGTGCTCAACGGCCGCTTCAAGGGCGGCCACATCACCCGTCATTACGGCAACCCGGCCGAGAACATCCACGCGGTGCAGCTGGAGTTGTGCCAGAGCACCTACATGGAAGAGTTCGAACCGTTCCGCTATCGCCCCGACCTGGCCGAGCCAACGCGGGTGGTACTCAAGGAATTGCTACAGCACTATCTGGCCTGGGGCGAAAAACACTACCGCGGCTGACTCACCCTGTAGGAGCTGCCGAAGGCTGCGATCTTTTGATTGATCGTTCCCACGCTCCGCGTGGGAATGCCTCTTGGGACGCTCCGCGTCCAGTGATGCGGAGCATCACGGGCTGCATTCCCACGCGGAGCGTGGGAACGATCAAGATCGCAGCCTTCGGCAGCTCCTACAAAGGAGCAAGTTTTGATTCATGTCCTGAGCATGCTCATTGACGTAAATCGGGTTTATGATGCCCAACGGCAGAATAATAGATGTCCCCCCAGGGATGACCTCGATCCTTTACGGAGCGCGCAATGCAGACTTTGTTTCCGCAGATCAAACCTCACGCCCGGCACGATCTGGCTGTCGATGACACCCATACGCTGTACGTCGACGAAAGCGGTTCACCGGAGGGTTTGCCGGTTGTGTTCATCCACGGCGGCCCCGGCGCCGGTTGCGACGCGCAAAGCCGTCGCTATTTCGATCCGAACCTCTATCGCATTGTCACCTTCGACCAGCGCGGTTGCGGGCGCTCCACGCCGCACGCCAGCCTGGAAAACAATACCACCTGGGATCTGGTCGCCGACCTTGAGCGCATCCGCAAACACCTGGGCATCGAAAAATGGGTGCTGTTCGGTGGCTCGTGGGGTTCGACCCTGGCGCTGGCCTACGCGCAAACCCACCCTGAGCGTGTCCACGGTCTGATTCTGCGTGGGATCTTTCTCTGCCGTCCGCAGGAAATCGAGTGGTTCTATCAGGCCGGTGCCAGCCGTCTGTTCCCCGATTACTGGCAGGACTACATCGCACCGATTCCGCTGGACGAGCGCGACGACCTGCTCAGCGCTTTCCATAAACGCCTGACCGGCAACGACCAGATCGCGCAGATGCACGCGGCCAAAGCCTGGTCGACGTGGGAAGGGCGCACCGCAACACTGCGACCGAACCCGCTGGTGGTCGATCGCTTCTCCGAGCCGCAGCGCGCGCTGTCGATTGCGCGGATCGAATGCCACTACTTCACCAACAACGCTTTCCTGGAGCCGAACCAGCTGATTCGTGACATGGGCAAGATCGCCCATCTGCCGGGCGTGATCATTCACGGTCGTTATGACGTGATCTGCCCGCTCGACAATGCCTGGGAATTGCATCAAGCCTGGCCGAACAGCGAACTGCAGGTGATCCGCGATGCCGGCCACGCCGCTTCCGAACCGGGCATCACCGATGCACTGGTGCGTGCGGCGGGCAACATGGCCCGGCGTCTGCTCGACCTGCCGCCCGAAGAAGCATGAAGGGGCTTTTACAGCGCGTTCGCGGTGCGCGTGTCGAGGTCGCGGGTGAGGTAGTCGGGGCGGTCGATCAAGGTTTGCTGGTGCTGGTGGCGGTAGAACCCGACGACACGCGTGCCAGCGCCGACAAACTTCTGCATAAGCTGCTTAACTATCGGGTATTCAGCGACGCCGAGGGCAAGATGAATCTGTCCCTCGCCGATGTTGGTGGCGGGTTGCTGCTGGTCTCTCAGTTCACCCTGGCTGCCGACACCAAAAGCGGGTTGCGACCGAGTTTCTCGAGCGCCGCCCCTCCGGCGCTGGGCGAGGAATTATTCGACTATCTATTAAGCCAAGCGAAACAGGTGCATGGCACTGTGGCATCAGGTAGATTCGGCGCGGATATGCAGGTGCACCTGGTCAATGATGGACCGGTAACCTTCCTGTTACAGACTTGAAAGCGCTTGAAACATCTTTTTAAGGGCATTTCGACTGAAAACAGGCATTTTTCGCGATAAATACTTTGTTACCCCTGATGCGTTGTCATGCGGGCTACTAGATAATCGCGCGCTACGGGGATCAGCGTTCGTTGGTCCATTTTGACTTAGGTAGAGACTTGTCCGGATCCGATTGGGGAATCATTTTGCCCCAGCGGAGTCGGAACAATGCTCGCCAACCTGGCATATAGATAGCTGGCCGTTGGTTTTTTGATCTGTTTTCGGCGAGGGTTGCTCGTGATTGTTAGTCCCTGTAATGCAGCAAAATTGTCTGCCAAACGCGTGCGAAGTGCTCTGGTAGCGGGCTCGGCGCTCCTGTGCCTGCTCAGCGCCGGCCAGCTTTGGGCGTTCAATCTTGACGATGTATCGGCGAAAGCTAAAGAACTGGCCGGGCAGAAGTTCGAAGCCCCGCGCAGCAATCTGCCGAACGAGTTCCGCGACATGAAGTTCGCGGACTATCAGAAAATCCGCTTCCTCACCGAAAAGGCTGAGTGGGCTGATCAGAAGACCCCGTTCAAACTTTCCTTCTATCACCAGGGTATGCACTTCGATACGCCGGTGAAAATCAACGAAATCACCGCGAACACCGTCGAAGAGATCAAATACGATCCGACGCGCTTCGATTTCGGCGACCTGAAATTCGATCCGAAAGCCACCGAACAACTGGGTTATGCCGGTTTCCGTGTGCTGTACCCGATCAACAAGGCCGACAAGCAAGACGAAATCATGACCATGCTCGGCGCGAGTTACTTCCGCGTTGTCGGCAAGGGCCACACCTACGGCCTCTCGGCGCGTGGTCTGGCGATTGATACCGCGCTGCCGTCGGGCGAAGAATTCCCGCGTTTCCGCGAGTTCTGGATTCAACAGCCGAAGCCAGGCGACAAGCATCTGGTGATCTTCGCGCTGCTCGATTCGCCGCGCGCCACCGGTGCCTACCGCCTGATCCTGCGTCCGGGCAGCGACACCATTGTCGACGTCAAGGCGCAGATGTTCCTGCGTGACAAGGTTGGCAAACTGGGCATCGCGCCGCTGACCAGCATGTTCCTGTTCGGCGCCAACCAGCCGTCGAAAGTCCTCAACTACCGTCGTGAACTGCACGACTCCAGCGGTCTGTCGATCCATGCCGGCAATGGCGAGTGGATCTGGCGCCCGTTGAACAACCCGAAACACCTGGCCGTGAGCAACTTCAGCATCGAGAACCCGCGTGGTTTCGGTCTGCTGCAACGTGGCCGCGACTTCAGCCACTACGAAGACCTCGACGACCGCTACGACAAGCGCCCAAGCGCCTGGATCGAGCCGAAGGGCGAGTGGGGCAAGGGCACCGTTGATCTGGTAGAGATTCCGACCGCTGACGAAACCAACGACAACATCGTTGCGTTCTGGAGCCCGGAAAAAATGCCGGAGCCGGGTCAGCCACTGGACTTCGCTTACCGCATGCACTGGACCATGGACGAAGCGGCGATTCATGCGCCGGACAGCGCCTGGGTTTCGCAGACTCTGCGTTCGACCGGTGACGTCAAGCAATCGAACCTGATCCGTCAGCCGGACGGCAGCGTTGCGTATCTGGTCGACTTCGAAGGTCCATCGCTGGCCGCGCTGACCCCGGATGCCGACGTGCGCAGTCAGGTCAGCGTCGGCGACAACGCCGAACTGGTCGAAAACAGCGTGCGCTACAACCCGGAAACCAAGGGCTGGCGTTTGACCTTGCGCATGAAGATCAAGGACGCGAGCAAGTCCACCGAGATGCGTGCCGCCCTGGTTCAGCCAGTCGTGACTGCTGATCTGGCGAAATCGGTGCCGGCGTCCAACTCGTCCGTTGCCAAGGCCGACAAGGTTGCCGCCAAGCAACAAGAGAAACTCGACAAGGAAGCCAAGGCTGCCGAGGCCAAACAGGCCGACGCCAAGCCAGCGGTAGATGCCAAGGACAAGGCCAACAAAGACGCCAAGCAGCCAGCCGCTGCCGACGCGGCCCCAGCCACACCGGAATCGGCACCGACTGAAGAAGTCCTGACCGAGACCTGGAGCTATCAGTTGCCTGCCGATGAGTAACTCTCAAGTACAGCCAGAGACTCTGTCCGAGTATCTGGCGCATCTGCCGATGACCGACGAGCAGCGCGCGGAACTCGCGGGCTGCCAGTCGTTCAGCGAGCTGCATGAACGCCTGTCGTCTTCAACCTTCGACGCACCTGCCGAGGCCGCCCAGGCTTCGGTGGGCAAGCGCCTGGTCCTGAGCACTGCCGAACAGCTGGAAGAAGCGGAGATGCTGGTGCTCGACGCCAGCGGTCGCGTCAGCCTGAAGGCGACGCCGCCGATCCGCCGCACCAAGGTGGTACCGGAGCCGTGGCGCACCAATATTCTGGTGCGTGGCTGGCGCCGCATGACCGGTCGCACCAACCCGCCACAGCCGCCGAAGGACGAAAACGTTCTGCCGGCCGCGCGCTGGCGTACCGTCGGTTCGATTCGTCGCTACATTCTGTTGCTGCTGATGCTCGGCCAGACCATCGTCGCTGGCTGGTACATGAAAGGCATCATGCCGTACCAGGGCTGGTCGTTCGTCGACCTTGATGAAGTTCTGCACCAGCCGCTGCTGCAAACCGCCACGCAAGTGCTGCCGTATGCGCTGCAAACCAGCATTCTGATTCTGTTCGGGATTCTGTTCTGCTGGGTATCGGCCGGTTTCTGGACGGCTCTGATGGGCTTCCTCGAATTGCTCACCGGTCACGATAAATACCGTATCTCCGGCAAAAGCGCCGGCAATGAGCCGATTGCCAAAGACGCGCGTACCGCGCTGGTGATGCCGATCTGCAACGAAGACGTACCGCGCGTATTCGCCGGTCTGCGCGCAACGTTCGAATCGGTTGCTGCCACCGGTGATCTGGATCGTTTCGACTTCTTCGTCCTCAGCGACAGTAACGACACCGATATCTGTGTCGCCGAGCAACAGGCCTGGCTGGACGTCTGCCGTGAAGCCAAAGGCTTCGGCAAGATCTTCTATCGTCGCCGTCGCCGTCGGGTGAAACGCAAGAGCGGTAACCTCGACGACTTCTGCCGTCGTTGGGGCGGTGACTATAAGTACATGGTTGTGCTCGACGCCGACTCGGTGATGAGCGGCGAGTGCCTGACCAGTCTGGTGCGCTTGATGGAAGCCACGCCGGACGCCGGGATCATCCAGACCGCGCCGCGTGCGTCGGGCATGGACACCCTGTATGCGCGTATGCAGCAGTTTGCGACCCGCGTGTACGGCCCGCTGTTCACCGCCGGTCTGCATTTCTGGCAGTTGGGTGAATCCCACTACTGGGGTCACAACGCGATCATCCGCATGAAGCCGTTTATCGACCACTGCGCCCTGGCGCCGTTGCCGGGTAAAGGTGCCTTCTCCGGTGCGATCCTGTCCCACGACTTCGTTGAAGCCGCGCTGATGCGCCGTGCCGGTTGGGGCGTATGGATTGCCTACGACTTGCCGGGCAGCTACGAAGAACTGCCGCCGAACCTGCTCGACGAACTCAAGCGTGACCGTCGCTGGTGCCACGGCAACCTGATGAACTTCCGTCTGTTCCTGGTCAAAGGCATGCACCCGGTGCACCGTGCGGTATTCCTGACCGGCGTGATGTCGTACCTGTCGGCGCCGTTGTGGTTCTTCTTCCTGGTGTTGTCGACTGCGCTGCTGGCGGTGAACACGCTGATGGAGCCGCAGTACTTCCTCGAACCGCGCCAGCTCTATCCGCTGTGGCCACAATGGCACCCGGACAAGGCGATCGCGCTGTTCTCGACGACCATCGTGCTGCTGTTCCTGCCGAAACTGTTGAGCATCATCCTGATCTGGGCCAAGGGCGCGAAAGAGTTCGGCGGCAAGTTCAAGGTGACCCTGTCAATGCTGCTGGAGATGTTGTTCTCCATGCTGCTGGCGCCGGTGCGGATGATTTTCCACACCCGTTTCGTGTTGGCCGCGTTCCTCGGCTGGGCCGCGACCTGGAACTCGCCGCAACGTGACGACGACTCGACACCTTGGAGCGAAGCGGTCAAACGCCACGGCCCGCAAACCCTGCTGGGTTTCTGCTGGGCGCTGCTGGTGGTCTGGCTGAACCCGAGCTTTCTCTGGTGGCTGGTGCCGATCGTCGGTTCGCTGATGCTGTCGATCCCGGTGTCGGTGATTTCCAGCCGTGTTGGCTTGGGCCTGAAGTCCCGTGACGAGAGCCTGTTCCTCATCCCTGAGGAATACAATCCGCCACAGGCGCTGCTGGCGACCGATCAGTACACCCACGAAAATCGTTACCACGCTCTAAACGACGGCTTCGTCCGCGCGGTGGTCGATCCGCAGCAGAACGCTTTGGCGTGCTCGCTGGCGACCTCGCGTCACGGTCAGTCTGAACCGATCGAGTGGCTGCGTCAGGAGCGTGTACGTCACGCGATCAAGGTCGGCCCTGCGGGGTTGAACAACCATGATCGTCTGCAATTGCTGAGCGACCCTGTTGCCTTGGCGCGTTTGCATGAGCAGGTCTGGGCAGAAGGTCACGCTGAGTGGCTGGATGCATGGCGGGCGTCGGTGAAAGCCGATCCGCATGCGCCGTTGTTGCCGTTGCAACCGGTGAGCTTGCAGGCTCAGCCGGCCTGATGAGAAAACCCCGCTGATTCAGCGGGGTTTTTTTATGGCGCCGAAAAGCCCCTCACCCTAGCCCTCTCCCAGAGGGAGAGGGGACCGACCGCGTTGAATATTCGAGATACGCCGACCTGAGATATCGAGTCGAACTCAAGTTTTGAATATTCCCCGATCTGCTCCCTTTCCCCCTCGCCCCCTTGGGGGAGAGGGCTGGGGTGAGGGGGTAGCTCTTGATTGTTAAACAAATCGTCCATTAAACCTTGTGCAAAAAAACGAGTGCGTTAGCATCCGTCCCCGAATTGGCGCGCCCGGGCTTTTTTGCCCGTTTTCAGTCGGTTTTTCGCGCCGCACACGCAATGGTTTTGGGGACTTGAAGATGAAGAAGTATCTGTCGATGCTGCTGGTCGGCGTCACGGCACTGGTTGCAGTCAATGCGGCGCAGGCTGGCGCAATCGATGACGCGGTCAAGCGGGGCACGTTGAAAGTCGGTATGGATCCGACCTACATGCCGTTCGAGATGACCAACAAACGCGGCGAAATCATCGGCTTCGAAGTCGACATCCTCAAAGCCATGTCCAAGGCCATGGGCGTCAAACTGGAGCTGGTTTCCACCGGTTACGACGGCATCATCCCGGCGCTGATGACTGACAAATTCGACATGATCGGCAGCGGCATGACCCTGACCCAGGAACGCAACCTGCGCCTGAATTTCAGCGAACCATTCATCGTTGTCGGCCAGACCCTGCTGATCCGCAAAGAGCTGGAAGGCACCATCAAGTCCTACAAAGACCTGAACACCGCGGACTACCGCATTACCTCCAAGCTCGGTACCACCGGTGAAATGGTTGCCAAGAAGCTGATCTCCAAAGCCAAGTACCACGGCTACGACAACGAGCAGGAAGCCGTGCTCGATGTGGTCAACGGCAAGGCTGACGCCTTTATCTACGACGCCCCGTACAACGTCGTGGCGGTGACCAAGGTCGGCGCCGGCAAACTGGTGTTCCTCGACAAGCCGTTCACCTACGAGCCATTGGCGTTTGGTCTGAAGAAGGGCGATTACGACAGCCTCAACTTCATCAACAACTTCCTGCACCAGATCCACGAAGACGGCACCTACGATCGCATCCATGACAAGTGGTTCAAGAGCACCGAGTGGCTCAAGGACATGGAATAACGCGCATCCGCTGATCGTTCCCATGCTCTGCGTGGGAACGCATCCTGTGACGCTCCGCGTCACGATCAGGCAGGGACGCAGAGCGTCCCGAGCGGCATTCCCATGCAGAGCGTGGGAACGATCATCCGAGAACCTGCAATGAAACAGAAAAAAGCCCAATGGCCCTGGCACGTCCTCACCGTGCTGGTGCTGGTCGGCCTCGCGGGCGCGTTGTATTACGCGACGTCGCTGATGTCCTACGAATGGCGCTGGAACCGCGTGCCGCAGTACTTCGCCTATCAGGCTGAAGAAACCCAGCGTGCCACGGACATTTCCACCGTCACTGAACTCGTGCGCAAGGGCAGCAGCGCGCAAGTCACCCTGCGCAACGACGCCGGTGACGAGCAGCACCTGACCGTCGACGAGAACAGCCTGCAATTCGCTAAGGGCGACGATGTGGCCGAAGGCGACGTCGTGGGTGTCACTCGCCATTGGGCGGCAGGGCCGCTGTTGTGGGGCCTGTGGACGACGCTTTGGTTGTCGGTGGTGTCGGGGATTCTGGGATTGCTGATCGGTCTCGTAACCGGTCTGTGCCGTCTGTCGAACAACCCGACCCTGCGCGACCTCTCGACCATTTATGTCGAACTGGTGCGCGGCACGCCGCTGCTGGTGCAGATTTTCATTTTCTACTTCTTCATCGGCACGGTGATGAACCTGTCCCGCGAATTCGCCGGGATCGCTGCGCTGTCGCTGTTCACCGGCGCCTACGTGGCCGAGATCATTCGTTCTGGCGTGCAATCGATCGCCCGTGGCCAGAACGAAGCGGCGCGCTCCCTCGGCCTGAGTGCCGGCCAGTCGATGCGCCACGTGGTGCTGCCGCAAGCGCTGAAACGCGTGCTGCCGCCGCTGGCCGGGCAGTTCATCAGTCTGGTCAAGGACACCTCGCTGGTGTCGGTGATCGCCATCACCGAACTGCTGAAAAGTGGCCGTGAAGTCATCACCACCTCGTTCTCGCCGTTCGAAATCCTGTTCTGCGTCGCCGGCCTGTACCTGTTGATCAACCTGCCGCTGTCGAAAATCGCCAGCCGGCTTGAGCGGAGGCTCGCGCAAAGTGATTGAAGTCCGCGAACTGGTAAAAGTCTTCGACACCCGTGGCCAAGTGGTGCGCGCGGTGGATAACGTCAGCACCACGGTCGCCAAGGGCGAAGTGCTGGTGGTGATCGGCCCGTCGGGTTCCGGTAAGTCGACCTTCTTGCGTTGCCTCAATGGCCTGGAGGAATTCGATTCCGGCTCGGTGAGCATCGACGGCCTGCAACTGGCCGACGCGAAAACCGACGTCAACGCCTACCGCCGCGAAGTCGGCATGGTCTTTCAGCATTTCAACCTGTTCCCGCACATGACCGTGTTGGAAAACCTCTGTCTGGCGCAGAAAGTCGTGCGCAAGCGCGGCAAGAAAGAGCGCGAGGCGAAGGCGATGGAGTTGCTGCAGAAAGTCGGTATTGCACAGAAGGCCAACGAGTTTCCGTCACGCCTGTCCGGCGGTCAGCAACAGCGCGTGGCAATTGCCCGGGCGCTGGCGATGGAGCCGAAGGTGATGTTGTTTGACGAGCCGACGTCGGCGCTCGACCCGGAAATGGTCGGCGAAGTGCTGGACGTGATGAAGAACCTGGCCGTGGAAGGCATGACCATGGTCTGCGTCACACACGAAATGGGCTTTGCCCGGGAAGTGGCGGATCGGGTGTTGTTCTTCGATCACGGCAAATTGCTCGAAGATGCCGCGCCGGCGGAATTCTTCGATGCACCGAAAGACCCGAGGGCTCAGGCCTTCCTGCGCCAGGTTTTGTAACTGCGGCGTCCTCTCGGACGCCATCGCTGGCAAGCCAGCTCCCACAGGGTTTGTAGTCGATCACAAAGTTTGTGTTCAGCTAATTCACTGTGGGAGCTGGCTTGCCAGCGATAGCATCACCCCGGTCCCAAGCGAACCGAGGTGGATGAATCACCTCAAACCTTGAATCGCCCCACCAGCATCTGTAGATGCGTCCCCAACCGCGCCAGCTCAACGCTGGACGCCGCCGTCTCTTCACTCGCCGCCGACGTCTGATCCGACACGTCCCGCACATTCAGCACGCTACGGTTGATCTCTTCCGCCACCGCGCTCTGCTGCTCGGCCGCCGCGGCAATCTGCTGGTTCATCGCCTGAATCGCCGACACAGTGCGCGTGATGCTCTCCAGCGAACCACCGGCGCGACGGGTCAGCTCGACGCTGCTATCGGTCAATGTGCGGCTGTTGTCCATGATCGTTGCCACTTGCTGGGTACCGTTCTGCAGGCCAACGATCAGCTCTTCGATCTCTTCGGTGGACTTCTGCGTGCGCTGGGCGAGGCTGCGCACTTCGTCGGCGACCACGGCGAAACCACGCCCGGCTTCACCGGCACGCGCCGCTTCGATGGCCGCGTTGAGGGCCAGCAGGTTGGTTTGCTGGGCCACGGATTTGATCACGTCGAGGACGCTGCCGATCTTGTCGCTTTCGCGCTTGAGCTCGCCCATGGCTTCGGTGGAGTGACCGACTTCAACGGCCAGACGCTCGATCTGCGCGATGGCTTCGCCGACGACTTTGTCGCCTTCACGGGCCTGTTGGTCGGCAGCCACGGCTGCTTCGGAGGCTTCCTCGGCGTTGCGCGCGACTTCCTGCACGGTGGCAGCCATTTCGTTCATGGCGGTGGCGACCTGGTCGGTCTCGATCTTCTGATTGTTGACCCCGGCGCTGGTCTGCTCGGTCACGGCCGAGAGTTCCTCAGCAGCGCTGGCGATCTGGGTGACGCCGTCGCTGATGCCGCCGATCAACTCGCGCAGGCCTTGGGTCATGCTCTGCATCGAGCGTTGCAACTGCCCGAGTTCGTCGCGGCGCAGGGAGATGAGGTTGTGGGTCAGGTCGCCAGCGGCCACGCGCTCGGCGACTTTCAGGGTCTGGTTCAGCGGAATGATGATCTGGCGAGTGATTGCCCACGCAGCGAGCAGGCCGAACGCCAGGGCTAGCGCAGTGGCAATCAGCAGCATGTTTTTGGCGTGGGCGGCGTCGGTGTCGCGCACGATGGTCTGCGAGGCGGTGAGCTTCTTGCTGAGGTCGATCAGAATGTCGCCTTGCGCTGACATTCGCGCGAGGGACTTGGCGTTGGTGACTTGGGAGTCGCGGAACTGAGCGACCGCCGCGCGATAGGCTTTGATCGAGTCAGTGGCCTGTTGCAGGTTGACGATGTGCTGTTCCGGCAGTTTCGCCGGCAGGCTCTCAAGGTTTTTCAGAGCGCTGTCGATGGCGTCCAGCGCCGGTTGCTCGGCTTCAGCCTTGCCGCTGTAGGTGTAGCCGCGAACCTGATAACGCGCCTGTTGCAGCAGTTTGCTCAGCTCGATCACGCTGTTGAATTGCACGACGCTGTCGCCCTGCAGCAGGGATTTTTCCACTTCGGCGACCTTGGCCACGGCGTTGTCGGCACTGGCGCCGAGCTTGCTGCGCGCGTCTTCGCGTTGCACGGTGGCCTGCGCCATGTCGGCAAAAGCGCGTTTGTACTCGGCGACGGCGGCCAGTTGCTGATCAACCATGGCGGCATCGGACGGTTGCTCGATCAGGCTGCGCGCGGTTTGCAGGCCGCTGTCGAGTTTATTCAGCAACTCGTTCACCGCGCCAGGGCCTTGCTCGCCACGGCGCGCTTCATAGTCCAGGCGCGCCAGACGCAAGTCCTTGGTCAGCTCATTGAGGCTGGAGATGAACCCCAGTTTGTCACCGCGGCTGATGATGCCGTTCATGCCGGTCCAGCCGGTGAAGGTGATCAACAGTGTCAGCAACAGCACCAGGCCGAAACCAATACCCAGCTTGCGTTTGACGCTGACGTTTCCAAGATTCTCGGCTAACCAACGGTACATGCGACCACTCCCCGACCCACTAATTGGACTTATGGGGAGGGTATCGGCCGAGTGATGGCAATCTGTAACACCATTTATCCGAGGCGCCGCCATCCTGTAGGAGCTGTCGAGTGAAACGAGGCTGCGATCTTTTGATCTTGCTTCTAAAAAACAACATCAAAAGATCGCAGCCTGCGGCAGCTCCTACCGGGGATTGGGCGACGCTTAAAAGAGGCGGGCGAGGAGGGCGGTGACGGCGGTTTCGACGCGCAGGATGCGCTCGCCGAGTTGCACCGGTTGCAGGCCGGACTTGCCCAGCAGGTCGATCTCGTAGGGAATCCAGCCACCTTCGGGGCCGATGGCCAGGGTGACCGGTTCGCTGAGGGCGCGCGGGCACGGCGGATAGTTACCGGGATGCCCGACCAGACCGAGAGTGCCTTCGGTAATCGCCGGCAGTCGGTCTTCAACGAAAGGCTTGAAGCGTTTCTCGATGATGATTTCCGGTAGCACCGTGTCACGGGCCTGTTCGAGGCCGAGGATCAAGTTTTCGCGAATCGCCTCAGGCTCAAGAAATGGTGTCTGCCAGAAGCTTTTTTCGACCCGATAGCTGTTGACCAGAATCACCTTGGACACGCCCATGGTCGCCACGGTCTGAAACACCCGGCGGAGCATTTTCGGACGCGGCAGCGCCAGCACCAGCGTCAGCGGCAGTTTGGCCGGCGGCGGCTGATCGAGGCTGACGCGCAGTTCGGCTTCACCCGCTTCCAGGCGCAGCAACTCGGCCGAACCCATCAGCCCGTTGATGCACCCGACGCGCAGGCTGTCACCGACTTCCGAGCGGTGAACTTCCTGCATATGGGTCAGGCGACGATCACGCAGCACCACGCGGTCGGCCGCAATGAAATCGGCCTCTTCGAGCAACAGCAGGTTCATGCCTGGGTCGCTGGCGGCTGGTCGTTGTGGTCGTCGGCCGGGGTTTCTTCCGGGCGTTCGCGCTTGCTGATCAAACCACCGAACAGAATGCCGATTTCAAACAGCATCCACATCGGTACGGCCAGTAGGGTCTGCGAGAAGATGTCCGGCGGCGTCAGGATCATGCCGACCACGAAGCAGCCGATGATCACGTACGGGCGGATCTTCTTCAGGTATTTGACGTCGACCACACCGATCCACACCAGTAGCACCACGGCCACCGGGATCTCGAACGCTACGCCGAAGGCGAAGAACAGCGTCATGACGAAATCGAGGTAACTGGCGATGTCGGTCATCATTTCCACGCCAGCCGGGGTGGCAGCGGCGAAGAATTTGAAGATCAGCGGGAACACGAAGTAATAGGCGAACGCCATGCCGGTGTAGAACAGCAAAATGCTGGAAACCAGCAGCGGCACCGCGATGCGCTTCTCATGCTTGTACAGGCCTGGCGCGATAAAGCCCCAGATCTGATGCAGGATCACCGGGATCGCGAGGAACAGCGAAACCATCATCGTCAGCTTCAGTGGCGTCAGGAACGGCGACGACACATCCGTGGCAATCATCGTCGCGCCGACTGGCAGGTACTGGCGCAGCGGCGTCGAGACGAAGGTGTAGATCTGCTGGGTGAAGGCGAACAACCCGGCGAAGATAATGAAGATCGCCGCCACACAACGCAGCAGGCGGGTGCGCAACTCGGTGAGGTGCGAAACCAGCGGCATGTGCTGGTCGTTTTCGGGGAGATCGCTCATGGGGCTCGCGGCGGCAGAGTGGAGTCTTGAGGCGCTGGGGTGATCGGCGCGGCGTTTGGCGCAACGTGTTCAACAGACTGTTCCGCAACAACGACTGGCACCGGTTCTGTCGGTGCTACAACGGCAGCAGGTGCAGGTGTCTGAGCAGGCACAACAGGTGCAGTCGGCGCATGAATCGTCTGCTGACCCACATGCTCAACCGGCGTCGGATCTTGCTGAACCGGGCTGAAAATCTTCCGCGCTTCCTGCTCCAGCGACAGAATGTGCTCGTTGTGCAGTTGCCGACGGATCTCGTCGGCACCGATTTCACGTTCAACTTCCTGTTTGATCGCGTTGAAGCTGCGCTTCAGCCGTCCGACCCACAGGCCAGCGGTGCGCGCAGCGCCCGGCAGACGCTCGGGGCCCAGCACCAGCAGGGCAACGAGGCCGACGAGCAGCAGTTCAGAGAAGCTGATACCAAACATTAGTCAGTGCTCACACGTCTTTGCGGATCGGCTCTTCGACTTTCTGCGCCTGCACATCGATGGTGTGCGGCGGATTGGCCTGAGCGGTGGCTTGCGGCTGTACCGGTGGCACTGGCTGCGCAGGCGTCACGGTTGGATCAGCGGCAGGTTTTTCATCGTCGTTCATGGCTTTGCGGAAGCCCTTGATCGACTCGCCAACGTCAGTGCCGAGGTTTTTCAGTTTCTTGGTGCCGAACACCAACACCACGACTACCAGAATGACGATCCAGTGTTTCCAGTCAAAAATGCCCATGTTGCTGTTCCTCTCTAAAAATTGTTCAAGCGGACGGACGCGAGGCTTTCTCGACGTGTCCGGACAGGCCGAAGCGGCGATCCAGTTCATCGAGCACAGCCTGCGGATGCTGCCCCAGTTGGGCGAGCATGACCATGCTGTGGAACCACAGGTCGGCGGTCTCGTAAATCACGTCGCTGCAGTCGCCGCTGATGGCGGCGTCCTTGGCGGCAATAATGGTTTCGACCGACTCTTCGCCGACTTTCTCCAGAATCTTGTTCAAACCCTTGTGATACAGACTAGCCACATACGAGCTGTCGGCGGCTGCGCCTTTGCGCTCTTCAAGTACCTGAGCGAGGCGGGTCAGGGTGTCACTCATGTTTGTGTCCTGCAGAATAGATAGCGTGCGGGTCTTTCAGAACCGGATCGACGGTTTTCCAGTCGCCGTTTTCGAAAACGCGGTAAAAGCAGCTTTGACGGCCGGTATGGCAAGCGATGTCGCCGATCTGTTCAACCATCAGGATGATCACGTCGGCGTCACAGTCCAGACGCATCTCATGCAACGTCTGCACATGGCCGGACTCTTCGCCCTTGCGCCACAGCTTGCCACGCGAACGTGACCAGTAGATTGCACGGTTTTCCGCAGCGGTCAGTTCGAGCGCTTCGCGGTTCATCCAGGCCATCATCAGCACGCGTCCGGTCTTGTGATCCTGGGCAATCGCCGGCACCAGGCCATCAGCGTCCCACTTGATCTCGTCCAGCCAGTTTTTCATCTTCAATTCCCGAAACGCAGCTACAAGCTTTGAGCTTCAAGCTGCAAGTAAAAGCAGATTGCGGTGTTCCAGTATCGTCAGGCTTGCAGCTCGCAGCTTATAACTTGCAGCTGATTCGTGCTATCGGCGAACGACCAGATACAAGCCCACGGCCACCATGATTCCGGCTGGCCAATGTCCCAATTCGTTTAGCGGGCCACCGATGGCGAGGATCACCCCGCCGGCCAGATGCGCGCAACCGAGCAGGCGCAGGAACCAGTCGTCCTTGCGTTTGTGCCATGGCGGCGGCGGGTCGTAGGCATGCGGCTGGGACATGCGTTCGAGCAGGTCGCGGGCCATATTCGCCAGATGCGGCAACTGTTCAAACTGGCTCTGCACGTTGCCGAGCAAGGCTTTCGGGCTGACACGCTCGCGCATCCAGCGCTCCAGAAACGGCTGCGCGGTGTTCCACAGATCCAGATCCGGATACAGCTGACGGCCAAGACCTTCGATGTTCAGCAGGGTCTTTTGCAGCAGTACCAGTTGCGGCTGCACTTCCATGTTGAAGCGGCGTGCGGTCTGGAACAGGCGCATCAGCACCTGGCCAAATGAAATATCTTTTAACGGTTTTTCGAAGATCGGTTCGCACACCGTGCGGATCGCCGCTTCGAATTCGTTGAGTTTGGTTTCTGCCGGTACCCAGCCCGAATCGATGTGCAACTGCGCCACGCGACGATAGTCACGCTTGAAGAAGGCGAACAGGTTGCGCGCCAGATAATCCTGGTCTTCCGGGGTCAGGCTGCCGACGATGCCGCAGTCGATCGCGATGTATTGCGGGCTCCACGGATTGACGGTGCTGACGAAGATGTTGCCCGGGTGCATGTCGGCGTGGAAGAAACTGTCGCGGAACACTTGGGTGAAGAAAATCTCCACGCCACGCTCGGCGAGCATTTTCATGTCGGTGCGCTGATCGGCGAGGGTCGCCAGATCGGTGACCTGAATGCCGTAGATGCGCTCCATCACCAGCACTTTCGGCCGGCACCAGTCCCAATAGACTTGCGGCACGTACAGCAGCGGCGAACCTTCGAAGTTGCGCTTCAACTGGCTGGCGTTGGCCGCCTCGCGCAACAGATCGAGTTCATCGTAGATGGTTTTTTCGTAGTCCTGGACCACGTCGACCGGGTGCAGCAGCCGCGCGTCGGCCGACAGTTTTTCAGCCGCGCGGGCAAGAATGAACAGCCACGCCAGATCCTGCGCGATGATCGGCTTCAGACCCGGGCGGATCACTTTGACCACCACTTCTTCGCCGGTTTTCAGCTGCGCGGCATGCACCTGCGCCACCGAAGCCGAGGCCAGCGGCTCAACGTCGAAACGGCTGAACACGTCGCTGATCTTCTTGCCCAGCTGTTCTTCGATCAGCTTGACCGACAGTTGTGAATCGAACGGCGGCACGCGATCCTGCAAGCGCATCAACTCATCGGCGATGTCTTCCGGCAGCAAATCGCGGCGGGTCGAGAGAATCTGCCCGAACTTGATGAAAATCGGCCCGAGATCCTGCAACGCCAGACGCAGACGCGCGCCCCGGCTCAGATCCAGCGGCTTGCGCGGGAACCAGCGCCACGGCAGCACATAGCGCAGCGCCAGGAGGAACCACGGCAACGGCAGATCGAACAGCAGGTCATCGAGACGGTAGCGGATCACGACGCGCTGGATGCGCAACAGACGGCGGACGGCAAGCAGCTTCATGCGTTATCGCTTGGGTCGAGGGATCGGGAAAGGCGCTCGAAACGCGCCTCGAGACGTTCCAGATCAAGTTTGATCCGGTCCAGTTCGCTGAACCGTGCTTCGGCTTCGCGCTGCCCGACGAGGGTGCGCGATTCTTCGGCGAGGTATTCGGCGAGGTTCTGGTTGAGGCTGGCAAATCCTTGTTGATACCAGCGTGCGCGACTGCGCAGATGGCCACCGACCAGTTGCGTGGCGACCGGGCCGAGCCAGCGCGAGAGTTCGTACTCCCAGTCCAGCTCAAGATCCTGCAGCACGCCGGCCAGCTCCAGCAGCACGCCGCTGTCGCCATCGAGCTCGACTTCCGGGGCGTGCAACACCGCGGTCTTGTCTTTGCTCACGGCCAGTTTGATCAGGCTGGAGGCTGGCGCACGCAGGGTGCAGTCGACACCGGTTTCCCAGTGCGAGGCCAGCATCAGACCTTCGTCGCTCGGCAGGATGAACAGTTGCAGCGCCGGGCTGCGGCAGTCGACGGCAATCACCTTGCCGGTCAAATGCGCCAGCCGCGGCAGCGCCGTGCTGTCGAGACGCAGCACCCGGTTGAGGCCGAGTTCAACGCTGGCGAGCAGCCCGGTGAGCAACATCAGGGCTTGATGCCGCGGTGCAGGGCAACGATGCCTGCGGTCATGTTGTGATAGGTCACGCGGTCAAAACCGGCGTCGACCATCATCGACTTCAGGGTTTCCTGATTCGGGTGCATGCGGATCGATTCGGCCAGATAGCGATAGCTTTCCGAGTCATTGGTGATCAGCTTGCCCATCAGCGGCATGAAGGCGAACGAGTAGGCGTCGTAGGCTTTCGACATCAATGCGTTGGTCGGCTTGGAGAATTCCAGCACCAGCAGACGACCGCCGGGCTTGAGCACGCGCAGCATCGAACGCAGGGCGTCTTCTTTGTGCGTCACGTTGCGCAGGCCGAAGGCGATGGTCACGCAGTCGAAATGGTTGTCCGGGAACGGCAGTTTTTCCGCGTCCGCCTGAACGAATTCGACGTTGCCAGCAACACCCAGATCCAGCAGGCGGTCACGACCGACCTTGAGCATGGATTCGTTGATGTCAGCCAGGACCACCTGACCGGTCGGGCCGACCAAGTGCGAGAATTTTTTGGTCAGGTCACCGGTACCGCCGGCGATGTCCAGCACGCGGTTACCGCTGCGCACGCCCGACAGTTCGATCGCGAAACGCTTCCACAAACGGTGCATGCCGCCCGACAGAAGGTCGTTCATCAGGTCGTACTTGGCGGCTACCGAGTGGAAAACCTCAGCGACTTTTTCCGCTTTCTGGCTTTCCGGAACGTTTTTGAAGCCGAAGTGAGTGGTGGGTTCGGCATCGCTGCCTTTGCGCTGATCAGTCATATCGCTGTCACCAAAAGAGAATGCGCGACATTCTAATCCCCAAGCCATGCTTTGTCTTGGAATGGCTAAAGGTAAGATGGGCAACCTTCGGGACGATTTGCCGCAGCGGCGGTCAAGATTTACCGATACATCTTTTTCGCCCCATTCAAAAAGCAGGAGTCAATCAATGGCCAAAATCACTGTTGAACGTGCCCACAGCCTGGGCAAGGAAGCCGCCCGCGAGAAGGCCGACAAGCTGGCGCAAAAACTCTCCGAGCAATACGGCCTGGAGCCGCAATGGTCGGGCGACACCCTGAACCTCAAACGTTCGGGCGTGAAAGGCGCGGTGCATGTGGCGGACGATTCGATCAAGGTCGACGTTGAACTGGGCATCATGATGTCGGCCATGAGCGGCATGATCAAAGCCGAAATCGAAAAAGCCCTCGATAAAGCGCTGGTCTGAACATCAAAAGATCGCAGCCTTCGGCAGCTCCTACAGAGGTACACATTCCCCTGTAGGAGCTGTCGAAGGCTGCGATCTTTTCGTTCAGGCAACACCGATTCATGTCAGTTGTTAGGGTGCCGTTTCTAATTTTTCTGCCTACTTTGTGCCTGAGCCCGACACTTGTCCGGGCAGTTCCTCAAACCTTCTGCGCGTGAGGTGCACCATGGCCAAAGTAATTTTGAAGAAAAAAATCGACGCTTCGACAATTGCTCTGAGCGACGTCAAATCCTATGCCCGCAAGATCTGGCTGGCAGGCCTGGGTGCCTACGCCAAGGTCGGCCAAGAGGGCAGCGACTACTTTCAAGAGTTGATCAAGGCTGGTCAAACTGTTGAAAAGAAAGGCAAAAAAGCCGTCACCGAAAAGCTCGAAGCGGCCAACGCCGAGATCGATGAAGCCAAGGGTGAAGTGAGTTCTTTCAAAGGTCGCGTCGAAGTTCAACTCGACAAGGTCGAGAAGGCGTTCGACTCCCGTGTAGCAAGCGCCTTGAATCGTATCGGCATTCCGTCTAAACATGACGTTGAGACACTCTCTGCTAAGCTCGATGAGCTGACGGCATTGCTCGAACGCGTCGCGCGTAAATCTTAAGGAGAACGGGATGGCTGGTAAAAAGAACACCGATAAAGAAGGCAGCTCGTGGATCGGGAAAGTCGAAGAC
Source organism: Pseudomonas sp. PB103 (assembly GCF_009764635.1). NCBI lineage: Bacteria > Pseudomonadati > Pseudomonadota > Gammaproteobacteria > Pseudomonadales > Pseudomonadaceae > Pseudomonas > Pseudomonas sp. PB103. The sequence goes on from NZ_RWIL01000023.1 coordinate 28,744, forward strand.
TACTCCCGCAAAATCTGGCTGGCTGGTTTAGGCGTGTACTCGAAGATCGACACTGACGGCAGCAAGCTCTTCGATACATTGGTCAAAGACGGCGAGAAAGCCGAGAAGCTCACCAAGTCTGCAGTCGGCAAAAAAGTCGATGCCGCCAAGGATTCCGCTTCGTCGGCCAAGTCGCGCATCAGCGGCGTGAAAGATCGCGCACTGGGCAAATGGGACGAGCTGGAAGGGGCTTTCGACAAGCGCCTGAACAGCGCGATTTCGCGCCTCGGTGTACCGAGCCGCAATGAAGTCAAAGCGCTCAACAGCAAGGTCGACACACTGACCAAACAGATCGAAAAACTGACCGGTCTGAAAGCTCAGCCTGTGGCGGCGAAAACTGCAGCAGCAAAACCGGCAGCCAAAACCGCAGCGGCCAAACCAGCGGCAAAATCCGCTGCCAAGCCTCTGGCCAAAGCGGCGGCTAAACCCGCAGCAAAAGCAGCGGCCAAGCCTGCTGCGAAAACGGCCGCCGCCAAGCCAGCAGCAAAAGCCACAGCCAAACCGGTTGCCGCCAAAGCCGCTGCCAAACCGGCCGCTAAACCTGCAGCCAAAACTGCAGCGAAACCAGCGGCCAAGCCCGCAGCGAAAACCGCTGCCGCTAAACCGGCTGCCAAGCCTGCGGCCAAACCCGCAGCAGCGAAAAAACCCGCAGTGAAAAAACCGGCCGCGCCGAAAGCCGCAGCGCCGAAGCCAGCAGCACCTGCTGCAGCCAAACCTGCCACGCCGGCAGCTCCGGTAAGCGCGTCGAACTCCGCCGCCGCACCGACTCCAGTAGCAACCCCGACTGCTGCATCGACCCCGTCGACGCCAACCAGTCAGTCCTGATTCATCAGGGCAAAACAAAGCGCCCGGCCTGTGAAGGTCGGGCGTTTTTGTATCTGAATTCCAACAGCCCCTCACCCTAGCCCTCTCCCAGAGGGAGAGGGGACCGATTCGGGGATGCTTCAGCCTTACACCGACCTGAAAGTGTCGTATTGAATCCATAATCGACTCGATTTTTCAGGTCGCCGTATAGCGCAAGACGATAAGGTCAGTCCCCTCTCCCTCCGGGCGGTCCGACGTTTCGGGAGGGCTAGGGTGAGGGGCTTTTGATTTCACTCGTGATCTTCGAGGTATTGCAGGGCCATCCGTTCGGTGGCGACTTTTACCGGCGGCAGCAGGTGCGGTGCCACCAACATCATGATCTGGTACACAACCAACCTCACCTCACCCTCACGATCCAGAATCCGCTGATAATCCAGCGAAAACAGCAGCGTCATAGTGATCTGCTCGACCAGTTGCCCCAGCGCCTGGGTATCGCTGACCAACTGCCCCGCCGCCTTCAACCGCGCGAGCAACGACGCCAGCGTGCGCTTCAGTGCATTGAGCAGATGACGAATGCCCTTGGCCAGTTTCGGCAGCCGCCCGGCCAGGTTCGACAGGTCCTGAAACAGAAAGCGGTACTGCGCCAGCCGCTCGACGATCAAATGCAAAAACAGCCAGTAATCCTCCGGCGCCAACTCCACATCGGGCGGCGGATCGAGCAGCGGCGCCAGTTCATTCTGGAAGCGTTCGAACAACCCGAGAATCAACGGTTCCTTGCCATGAAAGTGGTAGTAGAGGTTGCCCGGGCTGATCCCCATTTCGTTGGCAACTTCCATGGTGGAGACGTTCGGCTCACCCTTTTCGTTGAATAGTTGCAAAGCACATTCGAGAATCCGGTCGCGGGTTTTCATCCAGTCTTCTTAGAAAAGTTCGGTTAAGCGTCAGCGCACGCGCACGTAGGTACCGGGCGCTGCCTCCATCGGTGGATAGTTCGGGTTGCCGAGGGTGAATGAAGTTTCGTGCTGGGCGCCGGAGCGCTGTTGAATCCATTCCAGCCACTGTGGCCACCAGCTGCCGTCGACGTGTTTGGCGTCGTAGTACCAGGCGCGCGGGTCGCTGCTCATCTTGCCGTTCTCGACATACGCGGCTTTCGGGTTGCTCGGCGGGTTGAGAATGCTCTGCACATGGCCGCTGTTGGACAGCACGAAACGTCGCTCGCCACCGAGCAGCAAGGTCGAGCGATACACCGCGTCCCACGGGGTAATGTGGTCGTTCATGCCGGCGACGCTGAAACTGTCGACGGTAACTTTCTGCAGGTCGATCGGCGTGCCGCACACTTCCAGCCCGCCCGGATGGGTCAGCGGGTTGTGCTTGAAGAAGTCCAGCAAGTCGCCGTGAAACGCGGCGGGCAGGCGGGTGTTGTCGTTGTTCCAGTAGAGGATGTCGAAGGCCGGCGGCTCTTTGCCCAACAGGTAGTTGTTGACGAAGTAGCTCCAGATCAAATCGTTGGGGCGCATCCATGCGAAGACCTTGGCCATGTCGCGACCGTCGAGCACGCCTTTTTGATACGAGCGGCGCTTGGCCGCTTCGAGGGTTTGCTCATCGGCGAACAGCGTGGCCGAGGTTTCGATTTCGCTGTCGAGCAGACTGACCAGATAGGTCGCGCTGGAGACCCGCCGCAGTTGCCGCTTGGCCTGCAGATGCCCTTGCAGGGCGGCGATGGTCAGCCCGCCGGCGCAAGCGCCCATCAGATTGACCTCGCGGGCGCCAGTGATCGTCCGGCAGATGTTCATCGCCTCTTCCACCGCCTCGACATACGTCGACAGGCCCCATTCGCGATGGCGTACATCCGGGTTGCGCCAACTGATCATGAACGTCTGCAAGCCGTTTTTCAGCGCGTACTGGACGAAGCTGTTGTGCGGGCTGAGGTCGAAAATGTAGTACTTGTTGATTTGCGGCGGCACCACCAGCAGTGGCTTGGCGTACTGTTTTTCGCTCATCGGCTTGTACTGGATCAGCTCAAGCATCTCGTTGCGAAACACCACCGAGCCGGTAGTAGTCGCCACGGTTTTACCGACTTCAAAAGCCTGCTTGGTTACTTGCCGGGGCAAGCCATCGTTGTGCAGCAAGTCATCGAACAAATGGCTGAGGCCGCGCACCAGGCTGTGGCCGCCGGAGTTGAACAGCTCTTTGATTGCCAGCGGATTGAGCAACGTATTGGACGGCGCCACGGCGTCATTGAGCAGGGTGAAGGCGAAGTGCGCACGGGCGCGGTCTTGCGGGTTCATGTCGCTGTCGTCGATCCAGCTTTTGACCTGCTTCTGCCAGGCCAGATACGCCTGCAAACTGCGACGGTAAAACGGATTGAGGCTCCATGCCGGATCGGCAAAACGGCTGTCGTTCGGATTGGTCGGGTGCAGGGTGTCGCCGAGCAAGACGCGGCCCAGTTGGCCGCCGAGTTTCAAGGCGTGCTTTGCGCTGTGAATCGGATTGCGCAGGCCATGGGCGGCGACGCTGCGCAAGGTCGAGATCAGGTCCCGGCCGCGCAGGCCGGTGATCGCACTTTGTGCATTGATGAACACGGCGGGGCTGGGCACTACGCCCGTCGCTGGTTTTTCGCGCATGACTCAACACTCCTTCGTCTTCAGGTCAAAAACACATTCACCGAACCAGAACACCATAGACGCTGTTACGGGTTACTGCCTGCGCGGCGTCCTGCCGCGCACTCTTTGCTTAAGCCCTGCATAAAGCCTGCCGCCGGGGTCAACCGCCGAGCGGTGTCGGATGCGGGTGCATCACCGCGCGCTGCCGTTCCTCCTGGAGGAATTTCATGATGATGGGCGCCACGGCTTCGGCGCGGGTGATCAGGAACAGATGGCCGTCATCGATGATGTGCAACTGCGCGTTGGGAATGCGCCAGGCGAGCATGCGCATGTTGATCAGCGGGATCAGCGGATCGTCGTCACCGGCCAGCACCAGCGTCGGCTGATGGATCTTGTGCAGCCAGTGAATGCTCGTCCAGCCCAAGCCTGCGAACAGCTGCCAGTAATAACCGAGCTTGCCGGCCGAACGCACTTTCGCCGCGTGGCTGGCCGCCAGCGTCGGGTCGCGGCGGAACGAGCCGCCGTAGATCAGCGGCGCGATCCGAATCACGTGCGAAGGCTGAATGTAGCGCCGCGGGCTGGCCATCATCCACAGCACTTTCGGTTTGCCCGGCACCATCACCGCACCGGCCGCAGTCGCCGCCAGCACCAGTTTCTTGCAGCGTTCGGGGTAGTCGTAGGCGAATTGCTGCGCCAGCGCACCACCCCACGACACACCGATGACGTTGACCTGGCCGTAGTCGAGGTAATCGAGCATCCGCGCGGTCAGCTTGGCCAGGCCGGGAAAGCGGTACGGCCGATTAGGCGTGGAAGAGCCGCCGACACCGGGGACGTCGAAGGCGATCACTTCCAGATCCGGATCCAGCGCCGCGACAAACGGAAACACCAGCTCCAGGTTGGCACCGATGCCGTTGAAAATCAGCAAGGGCGTCAAGTGAGGCTTGCCGGGGCGCACCGCCGTGCGGATGGTCTGGCCATCCAGATCGACGGTACGGAATATGAACGGTTGCGGCATGCGTCAGGCCCTGTGGATTTAAATTCACCACCCCCATGTAGGAGCTGCCGAAGGCTGCGATCTTTTGATCTTGTTGTTTAAAAATCAAAAGTAAAAAGATCGCAGCCTTCGGCAGCTCCTACAGGGAGGGGTGGTGTCAGTTACCGCTCGTGTACGTATGTGCCCGGCGAGGCTTCGCCCGCCGGGTGTGCCTTGTTGCCCAGTTTCAACGGGGCCTTTTTCAGGTTGCCCGAGCGCTCGGCCTGCCACGCCTGCCAGTGCAGCCACCAGGAATCGGTGTGCTTGGTCGAGTTTTCCTGCCAGTCATCGGCATTCGCGGCCATCTCTTCGCCGGTCATGTAACGCGATTTCGGGTTGCCCGGCGGATTGAGGATGCTCTGGATATGCCCGCTGCTCGACAGCACGAACTCCACCTTGCCACCGAACAATTGCGCCGACTTGTAGCAGGACTTCCACGGCGTGATGTGGTCGTTGGTGCCAGCCAGCGAGAAGATGTCGGCGGTGACCTGCTTGAGGTCGATCGGTGTGCCGCACACTTCCAGTGCATTCGGGCGGATCAGTGGGTTGTTTTTGAACATCTCGATCAGGTCACCGTGGAACGCCGCTGGCAACCTTGTGGTGTCGTTGTTCCAGAACAGGATGTCGAACACCGGCGGCTCGTTGCCGAGCAGGTAGTTGTTGACCCAGTAGTTCCAGATCAGGTCATTCGGGCGCATCCAGGCGAAGACCTTGGCCATGTCTTTGCCTTCGAGCACGCCGGCCTGATACGAATGGCGTTTGGCGGTCTCCAGGGTCTGCTCGTCGACAAACAGGGCGACGTCGCTGTCCAGCGTCGTGTCGAGCACGCTGACCAGCAGCGTGAGGGCATTGACCTTCTTCTCGCCGATCGCCGCGTAGTGGCCAAGCAGGGCGGTGCAGGTGATGCCACCGGAGCAGGCGCCGAGCATGTTGATGTCTTTGCTGCCGGTGATCGCGGTGACCACGTCGACCGCTTCTTTCAGCGCATCGATATACGTCGACAGGCCCCACTCGCGCTGCGCCTTGGTCGGGTTGCGCCAGCTGACGATGAACGTCTGCACGTTATTGCGCAGGCAGAAGCGCGCCAGACTTTTGTCCGGGCTCAAATCGAATACGTAGAACTTGTTGATCTGCGGCGGCACCACCAGCAAAGGGCGCTCGTGGACTTGCTCGGTGATCGGCCTGTACTGGATCAGCTCCAGCACGTCGTTGCGAAACACCACCGCGCCTTCGGTCACGCCGAGGCTCTTGCCGACCTCGAACGCGCCCATGTTGACCTGGCTCGGCATGCCGCCGTTGTGGACCAGATCCTTGGCCAGATGCGAGAGGCCGTCGAGCAGGCTCTTGCCACCGGTTTCGAAGAAGCGTTTGACGGCGGCCGGGTTGGCGGCGGTGTTGGTCGGGGCCATGGCTTCGGTCATCAGGTTGATGACGAAGTGACCGCGCGCGATGTCTTTGGGGGAGAGGCTGCTGTCATCAATCCAGGAGTGGAGTTCCTTGCGCCACGCCAGGTAGGTTTGCAGATAACGTTTGTAGAGCGGGTTCTGGCTCCACGCAGGATCAGCGAAGCGACGGTCATCGCCAGCCGGTTGCAGTTCGGATTTGCCGAACAGCACGTTCTTCAGTTCGAGGCCGAAATGGGTGACGTGCTTGACGCTATGGATCGGTTGTTTGATGGCCTGTTTCAGCACCATACGAGCAGAGGCCAGCAGATCCTTTCCGCGCAGCCCAACGACGGGATTAAGCCCCAGGGTGTTTTCCGAGGCTTGGTACTTCAGGTCATCGTTATTCTTGTTACTCATCTACGACGCTCCATTGTCCTGAGACGAGTACCCGGTTTTCTGCTGTGCAGTTCCACAGCCAATGCCAGGTACTACTGCTCGGGTGACCGTTAATTCTGCATAGCTGCTTTACAGTCGTAGAGCACTGCAGGGAACTTGCCAGCTCCATTGGTTACCCGAGTTTAATTTTTTTCGCAAGCGGGCCGATCCTCGGCCACACAGCGGAGCATTCAAACAGATGAATTTAGAAAATGCCCTCTAATGAGCGCAAGGCACGGGCTAGAGCATCAGCTTGACGACTGACTCGTTCGGATCGCGGGTCTTGCCGGCCGCTTTCAGCTCGGCCAGATAATCGGCCCAGAGTGCGTCATGACGTCGCCCCAGCTCGTAGAGATATTCCCAAGTGAACAAGCCGCTGTCGTGACCGTCGTCGAAGGTCAGTTTCAGTGCGTAGTGACCGGCCGGTTCCAGCTTGCTCAGACCGACGTTGAGCTTGCCGAATTGCAGGATCGGTTTGCCGTGGCCCTGGACCTCGGCGGAGGGCGAATGCACGCGCAGGAATTCGGCGGGCAGGGTGTATTCCTCGCCGGACGCGTAGGTGAGCGTCAGGGTTTTCGAGGCTTTGTGCAGTTTGATGTCGGTAGGAATAGTAGTCATTGCAGGTCATCCGACTAGAGGAACACCCTGTAGGTGCTGCCGAAGGCTGCGATCTTTTGATCTTGCTTTTTAAAACTCAAGTCAAAAGATCGCAGCCTGCGGCAGCTCCTACAGGGACGGTGACCTACAGGATATAACGGGACAGGTCTTCGTTCTGCGCCAATTCGCCGAGGTGGCTGTTGACGTACGCCGCGTCGATCAGGATCGGCTGCTCATCGTGGGTGCTGGCCAGATCACCGGCGCTGAACGATACCTCTTCCAGCAAGCGCTCAAGCAGGGTGTGCAGGCGACGGGCACCGATATTCTCGGTTTTCTCGTTGACCTGCCAGGCGATCTCGGCGATGCGCTTGATGCCTTCCGGCTGGAACTGGATGTTCAGGCCTTCGGTTTTCAGCAGCGCGCAATATTGCTCGGTGAGCGAGGCGTGCGGTTCGCTGAGGATGCGCTCGAAATCTTCCGGGCTCAGTGCTTTCAGTTCAACACGGATCGGCAGACGACCTTGCAGCTCCGGCACCAGATCGCTCGGCTTGCTCAGGTGGAACGCACCGGAGGCGATGAACAGGATGTGGTCGGTCTTGACCATGCCCAGCTTGGTGTTGACGGTGCAGCCTTCGATCAGCGGCAGCAGGTCGCGCTGTACGCCTTCACGGGAAACATCGGCACCGCCGACATTGCCACGCTTGGCGACTTTGTCGATCTCGTCGATGAACACGATGCCGTGCTGCTCGACGGCTTCCAGCGCTTTGGCCTTCAGCTCTTCTTCGTTGACCAGACGCCCGGCTTCTTCATCACGCACCAGCTTCAACGCTTCTTTGACCTTGAGCTTGCGCGACTTCTTCTTGCCCTTGCCCATGTTGGCGAACAGCGACTGCAACTGGTTGGTCATCTCTTCCATGCCGGGCGGCGTGGCGATTTCGATGCCGGCAACCTCGGCGACTTCGATCTCGATCTCCTTGTCATCCAGCTGACCTTCGCGCAGGCGCTTGCGGAACAGCTGGCGGGTGTTGGAATCGGAGCTCGGCGCTTCTTCGTTGCTGAAGCCCATGCGGGCCGGCGGCAGCAGCGCGTCGAGGATGCGATCCTCGGCAGCGTCTTCGGCGCGGTGGCGCACGCGGGTCATTTCCTGCTCGCGGAGCATCTTGATCGCGGCGTCGGCCAGATCACGGATGATCGATTCGACGTCACGGCCAACATAACCAACTTCGGTGAACTTGGTCGCTTCGACTTTGATGAACGGCGCGTTGGCCAGTTTCGCCAGACGACGGGCGATCTCGGTTTTACCGACACCGGTCGGGCCGATCATCAGGATGTTCTTCGGGGTCACTTCAACGCGCAGCTCTTCAGGCAGCTGCATGCGGCGCCAGCGGTTGCGCAGGGCAATCGCGACGGCGCGCTTGGCATCGTCCTGGCCGATGATGTGGCGGTTGAGTTCGTGGACGATTTCGCGGGGAGTCATGGACATAATAATTGGCGGTCCTCAAGCAGAAACAAGCCGTGGCACAGGGGCCTTATCAGGCTTCTTCAGCGAGATCCTGCTCCTCAATGGTCTGAGTGTGGTTGGTGAATACGCAGATGTCGGCAGCGATGCCCAGTGCGGTTTCGACGATTTCCCGGGCCGACAGGTCGGTCTTTTTCAGCAGGGCGCTGGCTGCCGCTTGCGCGTAGCCGCCGCCGGAACCCATGGCGATCAGGCCGTTCTCGGGTTCGACCACGTCACCGTTGCCGGTGATGATCAGCGAGGCGTCCTTGTTGGCGACCGCGAGCATGGCTTCGAGGCGGCTCAGGGAGCGGTCGGTGCGCCATTCTTTGGCGAGTTCGACAGCGGCGCGGATCAGGTGGCCCTGATGTTTTTCAAGCTGGCCTTCGAAACGTTCGAAGAGGGTAAAGGCGTCAGCGGTGGCACCGGCAAAACCGGCGATGACTTGGCCGTGGTACAGGCGACGAACTTTTTTCGCGTTGCCTTTCATCACGGTATTGCCGAGAGAAACCTGGCCGTCGCCGCCCATGACGACTTTGCCGTGACGGCGGACTGAAACGATGGTGGTCAAGGGAAGAGTCTCCACACAGCGGGGCGAAAGTGCCTTATGCCCATTCATATGGGGGTGCTGGAGAGGATTTCAACCGGGGAGGGTGCGGAGAGACGAACGGCGGCTGGTTGATTGATCGTTCCCACGCTCTGCGTGGGAATGCAGCCCGGGACGCTCCGCGTCCCTTAACCGCTGGGACGCAGAGCGTCCCTTGATGCGTTCCCACGCAGAGCGTGGGAACGATCGGCGTGGATCAGCGGCTCTGGCGTTGTTGTAACAACAGGTTGCTGAAACCGGCGCCGGCCAGTTGTTTCTGGGCCGTGGTCAGTTGTTCACGGTTGCTGAACGGGCCGACCAATACGCGATACCAGGTTTCATCCTTCACCGTGCCGGATTCAACCGCCACCGCCTGACCGAGCAGAATGATCTGCGCACGGACCTTGTCGGCATCGGTTTCCTTGCGGAACGAACCCGCCTGCAGGAAGAACTTGGTCACCGGCGCCGCTTTGCTCACCGGTGGCGCTGGCGGCGGGGTAATCCCGGCCAAGGCTGCCTGAGCGCGCGCGGTGTCGATCTTCGCCGCTTCCGCCGGGGTTACCGGCGTGGTCGGGATGGCCGGCACTTGTGGCGTCGGCAAGGTCTTCTCCGGCACGGCGTCCGGCGGCACGATCACTTCCGATTCCGGCAGCAAGGTGTAGAAGTCGTATTTCGGCTTCACCGGTTGCGTCGGGCTCGGCGGGGTCTTGTTGGCCTCGGCGATCTTCGACGCTTTCTGCTGTTGCGCCTGTTCGACCTTCTCACGCTTGACCGTGTCGCTGCCCTTGCCCGGCTCCAGCTTCATCAGAAACACGATGAACGCGCCGACCGTCAGGCCGATGGCCATCCACAGCCAACCCGGAATCGGTTGCTTCGCAGGAGCTTGGTAACGGCTGGCGCCACGCTTGGGTGCAGGTTTTTTCTTGGCAGCCAACTTACATACGCTCCAGAGTTTCCAGACCCAACAGCTCCAGGCCTTGCTTGAGGGTGCGACCGGTCAGCGCGGCCAGGCGCAGACGGCTCTGCATCTGGGCTGGCGTTTCGGCGGCGAGGATCGGGCAGTTCTCGTAGAAGCTGGAGAACAGACCGGCAACGTCGTACAGGTAAGTGCAGAGAATGTGCGGTGTGCCTTTGTCAGACACGTTGTTCAGCACTTCGCCGAACTGCGCCAGTTTCGCCGCCAGCTCTTGTTCGTGCGCCGCTTCCAGCACGATCTGGCCGTCGACTTCGCTGAAGTCCTTGCCCAGTTTGCGGAACACACCGGCGACGCGGGTGTAAGCGTAAAGCAGGTACGGCGCGGTGTTGCCCTCGAAATTCAGCATCAGGTCGAAGTTGAAGCTGTAATCGCTGGTGCGGTGCTTCGACAAGTCGGCGTATTTCACCGCGCCGATGCCGACGACTTTGGCGATGTTGCGCAGTTCGTCTTCGGCCAGTGTCGGGTTCTTTTCCTTCACGAGGTTGTAGGCACGTTCCTGCGCTTCGGTCAGCAGGTCGATCAGCTTCACGGTGCCACCGTCACGGGTCTTGAACGGACGGCCATCGGCGCCGTTCATGGTGCCGAAGCCCATGTGCTCCATCTCCATCGGATGGGTGACGAAACCGGCCTTGCGCGCCACCGCGAACACTTGCTGGAAGTGCAGGGCCTGACGCTGGTCGACGAAGTACAGCGCGCGATCGGCTTTCAGCTTGCCGCTGCGGTAGCGCACGGCCGCGAGGTCAGTGGTGGCGTACAGGTAACCGCCGTCAGCCTTGACGATGATCACCGGCAGCGGGTCGCCGTCGGCATTTTTGAATTCGTCGAGGAATACGCACTGGGCGCCGTTGCTCTCGACCAGCATGCCGGCCGCTTTCAGGTCGTTGACCACGTTGATCAGGTCGTCGTTGTAGGCGCTTTCGCCCATCACGTCGGCCATGGTCAGTTTGACGTTGAGCAGTTCGTAGATCTTCTGGCAGTGCGACAGCGAGATGTCCTTGAACTTGCTCCACAGCGCCAGGCACTCGGCATCGCCGGCCTGCAGCTTGACCACCAGACCACGGGCGCGGTCGGCAAACTCTGCGGATTCATCGAAACGCTGTTTGGCGGCGCGGTAGAAGTTTTCCAGGTCAGACAGCTCGTCGCTGGTGATCGGGTTTTCCTGCAAATAAGCCATCAGCATGCCGAACTGGGTACCCCAGTCGCCGACGTGGTTCTGACGGATCACTTCGTCGCCGAGGAATTCGAGGACGCGGGCCACGCCGTCGCCGATGATGGTCGAGCGCAAATGGCCGACGTGCATCTCTTTGGCCAGATTCGGTGCCGACAGGTCGACCACGGTGCGTTGCGCCGGGCCAGCCTTGCGCACGCCAACATGGGCATCAGCCAAGGCAGCGTCGAGACGCGAGGCCAACGCCTGAGTGTTCTGGAAGAAGTTGATGAAGCCCGGGCCAGCGATTTCGGCTTTGGTGACGTTCTCGTCAGCCGGCAGCGCGGCGATGATTTTTTCCGCCAGATCGCGCGGCTTCATCCCAGCAGGCTTGGCCAGCATCATCGCGATGTTGCTGGCGAAGTCGCCGTGGGTCTTGTCGCGGGCGTTCTCCACCTGGATCGCCGGCGTCAGGCCTTCAGGCAACACACCTTCGTTGACGAGTTGGGTGATGGCTTGTTGGATCAGCTGGCGAATGGTGTCTTTCATGGTCTTCTCTTTCGACCGCAAGCGCGGCGGGCGCATCGATGCGCGGGTGGAAAAACTGGGCATTATCCGTTGCGAAGACGGGCTTGCCAACCTTAGCAGGCAGGTTATGGATATGTGGTGACATCAAGATCAAAAGATCGCAGGGTAGGAGCTGCCGAAGGCTGCGATCTTTTGATCCTTAATACAAATCGACAGGATCGACATCCAGCGACCAACGCACCGCCCGCCCGCTCGGCATCTGCTCCAGCGCCAACAGCCAACTGGTCAGCAACCGATGCAGCGGCGCCCGCGCCGTCGCCTGCAACAACAGCTGCGCCCGATAACGCCCGGCCCGTCGCTCCATCGGCGCCGGCACCGGCCCGAGCAATTCAATCCCGCTCAGATTCTGTTCGGCCAGCAAGCGCTCAGCCTCGCTGCACGCCTCATCGAGAAACCCTTCAGCCTGCCCCGGTTTATGCGCTTCGGCGCGCAACAGCGCCAAGTGCGCAAACGGCGGCAGCCCGGCCGCCCGGCGCTCGCTCAAGGCCTGTTCGGCAAAAGCGAAGTAACCCTGCTCGGTCAGTTGCACCAACAAAGGATGGTCAGCCAGGTGCGTCTGAATGATCACCTTGCCCGGCTCCTCGGCCCGGCCCGCACGTCCGGCGACCTGCACAATCAACTGCGCCATGCGCTCGCTGGCGCGGAAGTCACCAGAGAACAAACCGCCGTCGGCATCGAGGATCGACACCAGCGTCACCCGGGGAAAGTGGTGACCCTTGGCGAGCATCTGCGTGCCGACCAGAATGCACGGCTGGCCCTTCTGAATCGTCGCGAACAGCTGATTCATCGCGTCTTTGCGCGACGTGCTGTCGCGGTCGACGCGCAGCACCGGATAGTCAGGGAACAGAATCGCCAGGCGTTCTTCAGCGCGCTCGGTGCCGGCGCCGACGGGCCGCAGATCGACCTTGTGGCACTTCGGGCACTGGCGCGGCGTGCGCTCGACGTTACCGCAATGGTGGCAGCGCAGTTCGCCATAACGCTGGTGCACGGTCATCCGCGCATCGCAGCGCGAACACTCGGACATCCAGCCGCAATCGTGGCAGAGCAACGTCGGCGCGAAACCGCGACGGTTGAGGAACACCAGCACTTGTTGCCCATTCGCCAGCGTCTGACCGATGGCTTGCTGCATCGGCCCGGAAATCCCGCTGTCCAGTGGACGGCTTTTGACGTCCAGGCGCAGGAAGCGCGGTTGCTTGGCGCCACCGGCGCGCTCGTTCAGGCGCAGCAGGCCGTAACGACCGGTGTAAGCGTTGTGCAGGCTTTCCAGCGACGGCGTGGCGGAACCGAGGACGATCGGGATGTTTTCCTGCCGTGCGCGTACCAGCGCCAGGTCGCGAGCGTGGTAGCGCAGGCCTTCCTGCTGCTTATAAGAACCGTCGTGCTCTTCATCAATGATGATCAGCCCGGGGTTTTTCATTGGCGTGAACAGCGCGGAGCGGGTGCCGATAATAATGTCGGCCTCGCCATCGCGCGCCGCGAGCCAGGCGTCGAGGCGCTCGCGATCATTGACTGCCGAGTGCAACAGGGCGATGCGCGCATTGAAGCGCTGTTCGAAACGCGCCAGCGTTTGCGGGCCGAGGTTGATCTCCGGGATCAGCACCAGTGCCTGCTTGCCGGCTTCGAGGGTTTCGCGGATCAACTGCAAATAAACTTCAGTCTTGCCGCTGCCGGTAACCCCGGCCAGCAGGAACGCGTGATAACTGTCGAAACCGGCGCGAATCGCCTCATACGCGGCGCGTTGCTCGCTGTTCAGCGGCAACTCCGGCTGCGCCAGCCAATGTTCGTGCCGCGCGCCCGGTGCATGGCGGCGGATCTCGACCTGCACCAGCCCTTTGGCCAGCAGCAGATCGAGGCTGTCCTTGCTCAACATCAGTTTGCTCAGCAACTGATGGGCGACGCCGTGCGGGTGCTGGGCCAGCGTTGCCAGCGCTTCACGCTGGCGCGGCGCGCGGGCGATGCGCGGGTCATCCAGGCTGGCGCCGGGGGTGATCGACCAGAAGCGCTCTTGCCGGGCTTCGGCCAGTTCGCCCTGGCGCAACAGCACCGGCAGCGCCCAGCTCAGGGTGTCGCCGAGGCTGTGCTGATAATACTGCGACGTCCACAGGCACAGCTTGAACAGGGCGGGTGGCAACGGCGGCGTGGTATCGAGCAGGGCCAGCGCCGGTTTGAGTTTCTCCACCGGCACTTCGCTGGTGTCAGTGACCTCGACCAGAATCCCGATCATTTCGCGTCGACCGAACGGCACCCGCAGGCGCATGCCCGGCTGCAATTGCTCGCGCAGCACGCCGGCCGGCGCTCGATAGTCGAACAGGCGGCGCAGGGGCGAAGGCAAGGCAAGGCGCAGAATGGCGTCGGGCACGCGGGGGGATCTCTATAAGCAGAACAAGGGCATGGCACATACCTAATGTAGGAGTGAGCCTGCTCGCGATAGCGGTGTATCAGACGACATCAATGTTGAATGGCCGACCGCTATCGCGAGCAGGCTCGCTCCTACAGGGGATCGCGTATTGGGCCGGGAGCCTAGCAGACGGTCGGTCTCGGTGACAGCTTGCGTGATTGAAAAGGTCTGGTAGAATCCGCGGCCTAATTACGTGCGGTATTCAACAATAGTGTTGAGTGGCGGCACGCTAGCCTGAGGAATACACCATGAAAGCCGATATCCATCCAGCGTACGAAACCATCGAAGTAACTTGCAGCTGCGGCAACAAGTTCGAAACTCGTTCGAACCTGTGCAAGCCACTGGGTACTGACGTATGCAACGAGTGCCACCCGTTCTACACCGGTAAGCAGAAGACTCTGGATACTGGCGGTCGTGTACAGCGCTTCGCAGACCGTTTTGGCGCTTTCGGCAAGAAAGCTCCTGCTGCTGCAGAGTAAGGTTGAAGGGCCCATTGGGCTTTTCCTTGCTGTTGAAAAAGGCGTCCCTTGCGGGCGCCTTTTTTGTGTCTGCGATTTGGCTTTCAGACGCGCAAGCTTTCTGTCCGGTGCCTTCCGGGCTGACCAGTGTCGCCGTGCAGCGCGTGGTCGACGGCGACACCTTGCGCCTGAGCGACGGGCGCAGCGTGCGGATGATCGGCCTCAACACGCCCGAGCTGGGCAAGCAGGGTCGCAGTGATGAGCCGTTCGCAGTGTCGTCGCGTCAACGCCTGCAAGCCCTGATCGACGCCAGTGGCGGACGTGTCGGTATGCGCCTTGGCAAGCAGGGCAAAGACCATTACGGGCGTACGCTTGCGCATATTTACAGTGTCAGTGGCGTCAATCTCGAAGCGCAAATGCTCGCCGATGGCCTGGGTTTCCAGGTCGCGGTGGCACCGAATGTCGATCTTGTCGCCTGTCAGCAAGCCGCCGAACGCAGCGCTCGGCAGGCGGGCCGAGGCCTCTGGCGGCAAACACCTGTACTGAAAGCGCAGCAGATCCAGCGCTCGGGCTTCGCCGTGGTCAGTGGGCGTGTGAGCAAGGTTCAGCGCAATCGCGGGGGAATCTGGATCGAGTTGCAGGGATCGCTTGTATTGCGCGTTGCACCCAATCTGGTCGGACAATTCGACAATGCCCGCCTGCAAGCGCTGAAGGGCAAGCAGATCGAGGCGCGCGGCTGGATTGTCGATCGATCACGGCGCGGCGGCTTGAAACAGGGACAGCCGCGTTGGCTGCTTCCGCTGACAGATTCGTCGATGTTGCAAAGCACTCGCTGAAATAAAATTGTAGACATTTTTTCTGTCGATTGTGAACAGTCCAGCCCTTGTGCGCCGTGGCTCTTGGCCCAAAGTCGTAGGGCAGGGCGCTTGACAGGGGTGACCGCTCAGTCTTGTGGGGACTTTGCGAGGCGCGTATCCTCGCTGACCAGTCTGTCCAACAGTAAAAAGCGGAATGCCAAAATGTCTGATCTGAAAACTGCCGCTCTCGAATATCATGCCAATCCTCGTCCAGGGAAGCTGAGTGTCGAGCTCACCAAGGCCACTGCTACCGCTCGCGACTTGTCGCTGGCCTACAGCCCCGGCGTAGCTGAACCAGTACGCGAGATCGCTCGCGATCCTGAACTGGCCTACAAATACACCGGCAAGGGCAACCTGGTTGCAGTCATTTCCGATGGCACCGCGATTCTCGGCCTGGGTAACCTCGGCCCGTTGGCGTCCAAGCCAGTGATGGAAGGTAAAGGCGTGCTGTTCAAGCGCTTCGCCGGCATCGACGTGTTCGACATCGAAGTCGACTCGGAAAGCCCGCAAGCCTTCATCGACACCGTAAAACGCATCTCCATCACCTTCGGTGGCATCAACCTGGAAGACATCAAGGCGCCTGAGTGCTTTGAGATCGAGCGCGCTCTGATCGAGCAGTGCGACATTCCGGTATTCCACGATGACCAGCACGGCACCGCGATCGTGACCGCTGCGGGCATGATCAACGCCCTGGAAATCGCCGGCAAAACTCTGGCTGATGCCAAGATCGTTTGCCTGGGTGCCGGCGCTGCCGCCATCTCCTGCATGAAACTGCTGGTGAGCATGGGCGCTCGCATCGAAAACATCTTCATGGTTGACCGTACCGGCGTGATCCACTCCGGCCGTGACGACCTGAACCAGTACAAAGCGGTATTCGCCCACGCCACCGAGAAGCGCAGCCTGGCTGACGCTCTGCAAGGCGCTGACGTGTTCGTTGGCCTGTCCGGCCCGAACCTGCTGAGCGCTGAAGGCCTGCTGTCGATGGCGGCCAACCCGATCGTGTTCGCGTGCTCGAACCCGGATCCGGAAATCTCCCCGGAACTGGCGCACGCTACCCGTAGCGACGTGATCATGGCCACCGGCCGTTCGGACTACCCGAACCAGGTCAACAACGTACTGGGCTTCCCGTTCATCTTCCGTGGTGCCCTGGACGTTCGCGCCAAGCGCATCAACGAAGAAATGAAAGTGGCTGCCGCCAACGCCCTGCGTGAACTGGCCAAACTGCCAGTGCCACAAGACGTGTGCGACGCCTACGGCGGTGCTCCGCTGGAATTCGGCCGTGAGTACATCATTCCGAAGCCAATGGACAAGCGCCTGATCACCCTGATCTCCGACGCTGTGGCCAAAGCTGCGATCGAGACCGGTGTGGCGACCCTGCCGTATCCGAAGAACTACCCGCTGAAAAGCGTGGATGACGTGTTCAACGGCTAAGCCGTTGTAGCGCTTCAACCCAAAGCCCCGGCTCGTGAGAGTCGGGGCTTTTTTGTTTTCGGGAGTTCTCAGGATCGCATTTCATATCCACAAGGGCCCTCACCCTAACCCTCTCCCACGGGGAGAGGGGACTGAATGGGGGATGCTTGAGCGTTACGCCGACCTGAACGTATCGTGTTGAATCCATAGGCGCTGATGCACTTTCAGGTCGGTGTATCTCGTGAATTTTCCACGGTCAGTCCCCTCTCCCTCTGGGAGAGGGCTAGGGTGAGGGGCTCTTGATCTTCAGGCAATAAAAAGCCCCGCACTTCTCACGAAGGCGGGGCTTTTTAATACCGCTGGATCAGAACAAATCGATTGGTGCCTGCTCATCCGCCGGCAGCGGGCTGCCCGGCGCCGTGCCATTGCCCAGCTCATTCACCGACGGCGGCGTATCTTCAGCCTTGAACAGCTCGAAGTACGCGCCTGGCGTGCTCGGCGTCGCCGCACGGCCGCTCACCGGGTCTACGCGCAGGCTCAGCAAGCCTTCCGGCTCAGGCTGAACGTGCGGTGGCTTGTCCTTCAGCGCCGCCGACATGTAGTTCATCCAGATCGGCAGCGCCACGGTGCCACCGAACTCACGACGACCGAGGCTTTCCGGCTGGTCGAACCCGGTCCAGACCGTGGTCACGTAATCGGCGTTGTAGCCGGAGAACCACGCATCCTTCGATTCGTTGGTGGTACCGGTTTTACCGGCGATGTCGCTACGGCCCATGGCCAATGCGCGGCGACCGGTGCCGAGCTTGATCACGTCCTGCAACATGCTGTTGAGGATGTAGGTGGTGCGGCCATCGACAACCCGTTCAGCCACGGCGGGCGTTTGCGGTGCCGCCGCCGTGCCCGGCGCTTCGCCTGGAATGGCGTTGACCGAAATCGAGTCGGTGTGTGGTGCGGCAATGCCGTCGGTCGCTGCAGCACCCTGCGGTACGGTCGGCGGGTTGGCGACGAACAGCGTATCGCCGTTACGGCTTTCAACCTTGTCGATGATGTACGGGGTGATCTTGTAGCCGCCGTTGGCGAAGGTGCTCCAGCCGGTAGCAATCTCCATCGGCGTCAGCGTCGCGGTGCCGAGTGCCAGCGACAGGTTTGGCGGCAGATCCTGTTTGTTGAAGCCGAAGCGAGTGATGTAGTCGATGGTCTTGCTCACGCCCATCGCTTGCAACAGGCGGATCGACACCAGGTTGCGCGACTTGTACAAACCTTCGCGCAAACGAATCGGGCCAAGGAAGGTGTTGGTGTCGTTCTTCGGACGCCAGACCTTGTCCAAGTACTCGTCGACAAACACGATCGGCGCGTCGTTGACCAAGGTCGCCGCGGTGTAGCCGTTATCCAGTGCGGCGCTGTAGACGAACGGCTTGAAGCTCGAACCCGGCTGACGCTTGGCCTGCATGGCGCGGTTGTAGTTGCTCTGCTCGAAGGCAAAACCGCCGACCAGCGAGCGGATCGCGCCGTTCTGCGGATCCAGCGACACCAGTGCGCCTTGCGCCTGCGGGATCTGGCTGAATTTCAGCGAATTGTCTTTCTGGCGCTGCACGCGAACCAGGTCGCCTACCGCCGCGACATCCGACGGCTGGCGCGGAGCGGCGCCCATGCTGTTGGTGTTGAGGAATGGGCGCGCCCATTTCATGGTGTCCCATGCCACATGCTCTTCGCCAGTACGGGTCAGCACTTGCAGGCCGTTCTTGTCGACCTGAGTAACGATGGCCGGCTCCAGGCTGCTGATGGTGCGTTGCTTGGTCAGCTCGCTGGCCCAGGCTTCGCGGGTCTTGCCCGGCAGGCGCGACTCGGGGCCACGGTAGCCGTGACGCTGGTCGTAGGTCATCAAGCCTTCGTGCAGCGCGGTGTTGGCCATTTCCTGCAGGTTGCTCGGCACCGTGGTGGTGACGCGGAAACCTTCGGTGTAAGCGTCGCTGCCATAACGGCCGACCATTTCGGCACGGGCCATTTCGGCGATGTACGGTGCGTTCACTTCCGGGGTTGGCACGTGATAGCTGGCGTTCAGCGGCTCGTTGATCGCGGCAGTGTAATCCGCCTCGGTGATCTTGCCGAGCTTGTACATGCGCCCGAGGATCCAGTCGCGGCGTTCTTTACTGCGCGCCGGGTTGGCCAGCGGGTTGAAGCGCGACGGGGCTTTCGGCAGGCCGGCGATCATCGCCATCTGCGCCAGGCTGACGTCACGGATCGACTTGCCGTAATACACCTGCGCCGCCGCCTCGATGCCGTAGGCACGGTTGCCCAGGTAGATCTTGTTGACGTACAGCTCAAGGATCTCGTCCTTGGTCAGCTGCCGTTCGATCTGCAGGGCCAACAGAATTTCGGTGGTTTTGCGCGAGAAACTGCGTTCGCTGGTCAGGAAGAAGTTCTTCGCCACCTGCATGGTGATGGTGCTGCCGCCGGACTGAATGTGCCCGCTCTTGACCAATTGGGTCGCGGCGCGCATCAGGCTGCTCGGATCGACACCATAGTGGTTGGCGAAATTGTCGTCTTCAGCACTTAGTAACGCATTAATGAAATTGGGGGGAATGTCGGCGAAACGGATCGGCGTACGGCGCATTTCGCCAAATTCTGCGATCAACTTGTTGTCGCTGCTGTAGACCCGCAACGGAATCTGCAACTGAATGCTTCTCAGGGCCTCCACAGACGGCAAACCCGGACTAAGGTAAAGATAGGCGCCGCTGAGACCTAAAAGCAGTCCGCAGAAAACGGCGACGATGGACCAACCGAAAAATTTCAGCAGACGAATCAAGGCGTTTGGACATCCAGGCAAAGAATGAATTTGGCGACGGGGTTCCGGTTACACACAGAACGGCCCGCGCAGGCAGTAAAAAGCGGAAAAAAACGCTGGGCATTATAAGCACTTTTCCGTCGGAGGCGTCATTGGCGCTTCTGTCAAGACGGGGTGAAGGAACGCAATGCGTATTACAGAGTCCGTAACTCACGGAAAGTCATAGGGAATTGGTAGTGCTGGGACTCTTCAATAAAAAGACCAATACGTTACTGGGGATCGACATCAGCTCCACGTCGGTGAAGCTGCTGGAACTGAGCCGTCAGGGTGATCGCTACCGGGTCGAGGCGTACGCGGTGGAGCCATTGCCGGCGAATGCCGTGGTCGAGAAAAACATCGCCGAGCTTGAAGGCGTGGGCCAGGCCCTGAGTCGCGTGCTGGTCAAGGCTCGCACCGGGCTTAAAAGCGTGGCGGTGGCGGTGGCTGGTTCTGCGGTGATCACCAAGATCATCGAAATGGACGCCGGGCTGTCCGAGGACGAGCTGGAGAACCAGCTGAAGATCGAAGCCGACCAATACATTCCCTATCCACTGGACGAAGTCGCCATCGATTTCGAAGTCCAGGGCGTGTCACCGCGCAACCCCGAACGGGTCAACGTGTTGCTGGCCGCCTGTCGCAAGGAAAACGTTGAAGTCCGTGAGGCGGCACTCGCCTTGGCCGGGCTGACGGCGCGTGTGGTCGACGTCGAGGCCTACGCGCTGGAGCGTTCATTCGGCCTGCTGGCGACGCAACTGGCTGCTTCGCAGGAGCGCCTGACCGTCGCCGTGGTCGACATCGGCGCGACCATGACCACCCTCAGCGTCCTGCACAACGGCAAGATCATCTATACCCGCGAACAGTTGTTCGGCGGCCGCCAGCTGACCGAAGAAATCCAGCGTCGTTACGGCCTGACAGTTGAACAGGCTGGGCTGGCGAAGAAGCAGGGCGGTTTGCCCGACGATTACATCAGAGAAGTCTTGCAGCCGTTTCGCGAGGCTTTGGTGCAGCAGGTGTCGCGCTCGCTGCAATTCTTCTTCGCTTCCGGCCAGTACAACGCGGTCGATCACATTCTGCTGGCCGGTGGCACGGCGTCGGTGCCGGGGCTGGACCGGCTGATCGAGCAGCGCCTGAATACGCCGACCCAGGTCGCCAACCCGTTTTCCGACATGGCCCTGAGCAGCAAGGTCAACGCCGGGGCCCTGGCGAGCGACGCGCCGGCCCTGATGATTGCCTGCGGGCTCGCGCTCAGGAGTTTCGACTGATGGCGCGGATCAACCTTTTACCCTGGCGCGAAGAGCGCCGAGAGGAGCGGCGCAAACGCTTCCTGCTGACGCTGATCGGGGTGGTGGTCGGCTCGGTGGGAGCGGTGTTGATTGCCGATCAGATCATCAGTGCCGCCATTGAGCGACAAATGGCGCGCAACGACTACATCAGCAAGCAGATCGCCGTGGTCGACGAACGGATCAAACAGATCAGCGAGCTCAAGGCGCGCCGCCAGCAACTGGTCGAACGCATGCGCATCATCCAGGACCTGCAGGGCAACCGGCAGATCAGCGGGCGGATTTTTGATCAACTGGCGCGCACGTTGCCGGACGGGGTGTATTTCACCGACGTGAAAATGGCCGGCAAAACCCTGTCGATCAGCGGCGCTGCCGAATCGAACAATCGCGTTTCCGAGCTGATGCGCAATCTTGATGCCTCCGACTGGTTTGACGCGCCGAGCCTGAACGAAGTGAAAGCGACCTCGGCCGACCAGGTCGAGCAGGCCAACGTGTTTCAATTGACCGTTCGTCAGACCCAGCCGAAGACTGCGGAGGACGAGCCATGAAGCCGTCCGAATGGCTGGAGAGTCTGCGCAACATCGACTTCAACGATCTGGATACCAGCAATATCGGTTCCTGGCCGGCCGCAGTGAAGGCCATGGCCGGCGCGCTGTTGATGGTGCTGGTGTTGGCGCTTGGCTATAACTTTTTCATCAGCGACATGGAGAACCAGCTCGAGGCCAAGCGAGAAGAGGAGGCCACGCTCAAGGAGCAGTTCGCCAGCAAGGCGCATCTGTCGGCCAATCTGGAGCTGTACACCCAGCAAATGAAGGAGATGGAAAATTCGTTCGGCGTGTTGTTGCGGCAATTGCCCAGTGACACCGAAGTACCGGGGTTGCTCGAAGACATCACCCGCACCGGTTTGGGCAGCGGGCTGGAATTCGAAGAAATCAAATTGCTGCCGGAGGTCACCCAGCAGTTTTACATCGAGCTACCGATTCAGATCACCGTCACCGGCGCCTATCACGACCTCGCCACCTTCGTCAGTGGTGTGGCCGGGCTGCCGCGCATCGTCACCCTGCATGATTTCGAGCTGGCGCCGGCCAACCCCGAGGGCGGGCCGAAGCTGCGCATGAGCATCCTCGCCAAGACGTACCGCTACAACGACAAGGGGCTGGCGAAATGACCCCGATGCGTTATCTGGCCTTGTCGATGGTTTTGCTGGTGCTGCATGGCTGTGGCGGTGGCGATGACTTCAGCGACCTCGACGCCTACATGAATGAAGTGCGCCTGCGCCCGGCCGGCAAGATTGAACCTACGCCGACATTCCGGTCTTACCCCACATTCACTTACAGCGCCGCCAACCTGCGCAGCCCGTTTTCGCGGCAGGTGCGCGTCGATCTGGCCGGGCAGCGGCATGGCTCGCGCAACGTCAAACCCGACCCCAACCGGGTCAAGCAATACCTCGAAGGTTTCAACATCGAGCAGTTCGAGATGGTCGGCACGATCTCCAATGTTTCCGGCTCCTTTGCGCTATTGCGCGGAGCGGGCGGGGTGCATCGGCTGAAAGTCGGCGATTACCTGGGACGCAATGACGGCCGCATCGTCGCCATCAGCGCCACTCAGGTCGAAGTCGTCGAAATCGTCCCCGACGGCGAAGGCGCCTGGCTGGAGCGTCCGCGCACCATTCCTTTGAAAGAGCACTCATAGTGGAAGTCGAACAATGAACAGGATTTTCTCCACCCTCGGTTTTTCGCTATGGATAGCGCTGATGTCGCCGATGGTACTCGCGGCCAATCTGAAGACGCTCGACGTGGCGGCGTTGCCGGGGGATCGCGTCGAGTTGAAGCTGTCGTTCGACGGCCCGCCGCCACCGCCCAAGGGCTACACCACCGAATCGCCGGCGCGGATCGCCCTCGATTTGCCGGGTGTCGCCAGCCAGTTGGCGAGCAAGAATCTTGATCTGGGCAGCGGCAACGCGCGCACCGCCACGGTGGTTGAAGCCAAGGACCGCACGCGGCTGATCGTCAGCCTCACGCAGCTCGCGCCTTACACCACGCGGGTCGAAGGCAATAATTTGTTCGTGGTGGTGGGGCAAGGCGCGCCGGTTGCGGCACCGCGCCCGGCTACCGTTGCACCGCGCGCGGCGCCAGCGGCGCCGGTCAAGGCGTCCGTAGCGAAAGCACGCGCCATTCGCGGCGTGGATTTCCAGCGCGGCACGGCGGGCGAAGGCAATGTCGTCATCGATCTGGCCGACCCGACCATCGCCCCGGACATCCAGGAACATGACGGCAAAATCATCCTCAGCTTCGCCCGCACGCAGTTGCCGGAAAAATTGCGCGTGCGTCTCGACGTCAAGGATTTCGCCACCCCGGTGCAATTCGTCAATGCCGGCGTGAGTGGTGATCGCACGGTAATTACCGTTGAGCCCAGTGGCACGTACGAGTACTCGACCTTCCAGACGGATAACAAGCTGACCGTCAGCGTGCGGCCGATGACCGTCGACGATCTGCAAAAGCGCAATGCCGATCGCAACAGCTATGTCGGCGAAAAGCTGTCGCTGAACTTCCAGGACATCGACGTGCGCTCGGTGGTGCAACTGATCGCCGACTTCACCAATCTCAATCTGGTCGCCAGCGACACGGTGCAGGGCGGCATCACCTTGCGCCTGCAAAACGTGCCGTGGGATCAGGCGCTGGATCTGGTGCTGAAAACCAAGGGACTGGATAAACGCAAGATCGGCAATGTGCTGCTGGTAGCGCCGGCCGATGAAATCGCCGCCCGCGAACGCCAGGAACTTGAATCGCAGAAACAGATCGCCGAACTGGCGCCGTTGCGCCGCGAACTGTTGCAAGTGAATTACGCCAAGGCCGCGGACATTGCCAAGCTGTTCCAGTCGGTCACCAGTGCCGAAGCGAAAATCGATGAACGTGGCTCGATCACCGTCGATGAGCGGACCAACAACATCATTGCCTATCAGACCCAGGACCGACTCGATGAGCTGCGGCGGATCGTGGCGCAACTGGATATTCCGGTGCGGCAGGTGATGATCGAGGCGCGCATCGTCGAGGCCAACGTCGATTACGACAAGAGCCTGGGCGTGCGCTGGGGCGGTTCGATCCAGAACAAGGGCAACTGGAACACCTCCGGGGTCAGCAACGGTTCATCGACAACCATCGGCACGCCGGGCAGCACCAGTACCAACTCACCGTTCGTCGACATGGGTACGGTCGGCAATACCTCGGGAATCGGTATCGCCTTCATCACCGACAACGTGTTGCTCGATCTTGAACTGACGGCGATGGAAAAAACCGGTAACGGCGAAATTGTCTCGCAGCCGAAAGTGGTCACTTCCGACAAGGAAACCGCGAAAATCCTCAAGGGCACCGAGATTCCTTATCAGGAAGCCAGTTCCAGCGGCGCCACGTCGGTGTCGTTCAAGGAGGCCTCGCTGTCGCTGGAAGTCACCCCGCAGATCACCCCCGACAACCGCATTATCATGGAGGTCAAGGTCACCAAGGATGAACCGGACTACTTGAACAAAGTGCAGGATGTACCGCCGATCAAGAAAAACGAGGTCAACGCCAAGGTGCTGGTCAATGACGGCGAAACCATCGTGATTGGCGGCGTTTTCTCAAATACTCAAAGCAAGGTCGTAGATAAGGTGCCATTTCTTGGCGATGTGCCGTATCTTGGCCGCCTTTTCCGGCGTGATGTGGTTTCGGAGAAAAAATCCGAGCTGCTGGTATTTCTCACACCACGTATCATGAATAACCAGGCGATTGCTGTGAGTCGTTGATTCTGTGCGAAATTTGATTCTTGTAGGACCGATGGGCGCTGGCAAAAGCACCATCGGCCGGTTGCTGGCCAAAGAGCTGCGCCTGCCGTTCAAAGATTCCGACAAGGAAATTGAACTGCGCACGGGCGCCAATATCCCGTGGATCTTCGACAAGGAAGGCGAGCCCGGCTTTCGTGACCGTGAGCAGGCGATGATCGCCGAGCTGTGCGCGTTCGATGGCGTGGTGTTGGCGACCGGCGGTGGTGCCGTCATGCGCGATGCCAATCGCAAGGCCCTGTATGAGGGTGGGCGCGTGGTGTATCTGCACGCCTCCGTCGAACAGCAGGTCGGCCGCACGTCGCGCGACCGCAACCGGCCGTTGCTGCGCACCGCCAATCCTGAAAAAACCCTGCGTGATTTGCTGGCGATCCGTGATCCGCTTTATCGGGAAATCGCCGATCTGGTGGTGGAAACCGACGAACGGCCGCCACGCATGGTGGTGCTCGACATTCTCGATCGTCTGGCGCAACTGCCGCCCCGTTAAAGCATCGCTCGAAATGCGCTATCCTCGGCGTCCTGTCACAGCCCGTCGAGGTTGTGGCGGATGGCGTGCGAGCGGCGTCATACCCGCTATAGGCCGCAGATAACCAATAATTCAGGGCAGGACGCCTGCTTCCATCTTCACTGTGGGGACACATGCAGACACTCAAGGTCGATCTAGGCGAGCGCAGCTACCCGATTCATATTGGCGAAGGTTTGTTGGATCAGCCTGAACTGCTGGCGCCGCATATCCACGGGCGGCAGGTGGCAATCATCTCCAACGAGACCGTTGCGCCGCTCTATCTTGAGCGTCTGACCCGCAGTCTTGCGCAGTTCTCGGTGATCTCGGTGGTGTTGCCGGACGGCGAAGCCTTCAAGAACTGGGAAACCCTGCAACTGATCTTCGACGGCCTGCTGACCGCTCGTCATGACCGCCGCACCACCGTGATCGCCCTCGGCGGCGGTGTGATCGGCGACATGGCTGGTTTTGCCGCCGCCTGCTACCAGCGCGGCGTCGACTTCATCCAGATTCCAACGACATTGCTGTCCCAGGTCGATTCGTCGGTGGGTGGCAAGACCGGCATCAATCATCCGCTGGGCAAGAATATGGTCGGCGCGTTCTATCAGCCGAACGTCGTGCTGATCGATACCGCGTCCCTGAAAACCCTGCCTGAGCGCGAACTCTCCGCCGGTCTGGCAGAAGTCATCAAATACGGCCTGATCTGCGATGAGCCGTTCCTGACCTGGCTCGAAGACAACGTCGACGCCCTGCGTGCGCTGGATCAGAAAGCCCTGACTTATGCCATCGAACGTTCCTGCGCGGCCAAGGCTGCGGTGGTTGGCGCCGATGAGAAGGAAACCGGGGTACGCGCCACGCTGAATCTTGGCCACACCTTCGGCCACGCCATCGAGACCCACATGGGCTATGGTGTCTGGCTGCATGGCGAGGCGGTCGCGGCCGGTACCGTGATGGCGCTGGAAATGTCCGCGCGCCTGGGCTGGATCAGTGATGAGGAGCGCGATCGCGGCATCCGTCTGTTCCAGCGCGCCGGTCTGCCGGTGGTGCCGCCGGAAGAGATGAGCGAAGCCGATTTTCTCGAACACATGGCAATCGACAAAAAAGTGATCGACGGTCGTCTGCGCCTGGTGCTGCTGCGCCGGATGGGCGAAGCGGTAGTGACCGCCGATTATCCGAAAGAGGTTCTACAGGCCACGCTGGGAGCGGATTACCGCGCCCTGGCTCAGCTTAAAGGTTAATAAGATTCCGATGACTAGTTTGCATGCCGACGAGGCGTTCCTCGGCCATTTCCAGTTAAGTCACGACCCCTTCGCGCCACGCGTGCCGGGCTTCAAATTCTTCCCGGCCCAGCGCAAACCGGTGCTGGGGCAGCTGCATCATCTGGCGCGTTACAGCCAGTTGCTGCTGGTGGTCACTGGCCCGCAGGGCAGCGGCAAGACCTTGCTGCGTCAAGCGCTGGTCGCCAGCACCAACAAGCAGTCTGTGCAGAGCGTGGTGGTTTCCGCCCGTGGTGCCGGCGATGCTGCTGGCGTGCTGCGCCAAGTGGCTCAGGCGTTGAACGTGGCCCAGGCCGAGGTCGGTGCGATTCTGGATCAGGTGGTGCAACTCGCGCTGACCGGCCAGGAAGTCTATCTGCTGGTGGATGACGCCGAGCAGCTCGACGAATCCGCCCTTGAGGCGCTGATGGCGCTGGGTGCCGGTGCACCGGAAGGTCGACCGCACGTATTCCTGTTCGGTGAGTCGTCGCTGATCGCTCAGCTCGAGGCTTTGCACCTCGAAGAGGAGCGCTTCCACGTCATCGAATTGCAGCCGTACACCGAAGAAGAGACCCGCGAATATCTCGACCAACGGCTCGAAGGTGCAGGCCGGGGTGTCGAACTTTTCACCGCGGATCAGATCTCTGATATTCACGAAAGTGCCGAGGGTTGGCCGGGCAACATCAACCAGGTCGCTCGCGATGCTCTGATCGAAGT
This sequence comes from Pseudomonas sp. PB103, assembly GCF_009764635.1. Lineage (NCBI taxonomy): Bacteria > Pseudomonadati > Pseudomonadota > Gammaproteobacteria > Pseudomonadales > Pseudomonadaceae > Pseudomonas > Pseudomonas sp. PB103. Next base: position 55,954 of record NZ_RWIL01000023.1, read on the forward strand.
CATGATTGCCAGCCGCTCTGCGGTCAAGCGTCCAAGTATGGGGTTCAACATGCCGAAGAAACACGTATTGGCGATTTCCGCCGTCGTTGTGGTCGCGGTCGCCGCCGCCTGGTTGATGCCGGGTCGCAACAAGGCGCCAACCACCGGCGCGCCGGCCAATGAACAGGCACAGTTGCCATTGGGCCAAGGTGCCAATGGCGCCGCGCCGAACGTCGAGTTCGCCGGCAATACGCAACCGATGCCGTTGCCGCTGGTCGGTAACTCGCAACCGGTCATGCGCGGCCCGCTGGCTGAAGCGGCTGGCGGTATCACTGAAGGCGACGACGGTGTGCCTCTGGAAGGCTCCAGCGCGACACCGCCTACCGTGACCACGTCGGCGCCTCCAGTCGGCGTTCCAGCCGGTCCTGCACCGACACCGGTTCCAGTTCCGGCGGCCAAACCAACTCCAGCGCCAACTCAGGTTGCCACTGCCAAGCCTGCTCCGGCAGCGCCAGCGGCAAAACCGGCTCCTGCGCCAGCCAAGCCAGTCGCCGCTGCGAAACCGGCCGAGAAGCCGGTGACCGTCGCCAAAGCCGCCGGTGGCAGCTGGTACGCCGGTCAGCCAACCGGTAACTACGTGGTGCAGATCCTCGGCACCAGTTCCGAAGCGGCCGCGCAAAACTTCGTCAAGGAGCAGGGCGGCGAGTACCGTTATTTCAAGAAAGTCCTCAACGGCAAGCCGCTCTACGTGATCACCTACGGCAACTTCGCCAATCGTGATGCAGCCGTTTCTGCCATCAAGGCCTTGCCAGCGAAGGTTCAGGCTGGTAAACCTTGGCCTCGCACTGTCGCCAGCGTCCAACAGGAACTGGCAACAACTCGCTGAAGATTCGGCGGCCTTACCCAGGCCGCCTCTCCAAGCACCTCAAAATTTCTACGAGTGCGCGCCGCCTTCACAGGCCGCGTGCCTTGTGGTGTCTGCGTCATAGTAGTCTTTGAGTCGTTGCAGTCAGAATTAAAAAAGTTTTGACTAGCACAGCAGATCGCTTTAAACCTTTCACAAATGCGACATGAATTTGCGACATTTCGTCGTCAAATTTGTGAGCCTCTGTGTCGCTGTGTACAATGACCACCCTTTTGCCCCCGCTAAGCCGGCGTACGTTCGGCGCGGAATGCAAGTGGTTGAATTGAAAAGAAATTTGCCTCGAAAAGAGGCAGCCTGGTGAGAAAGTGTCTATGAAAGCAGGTCTGTACCAACCAGATGAATTCAAGGATAACTGCGGTTTCGGCCTGATAGCCCATATGCAGGGCGAACCCAGTCATACCCTTTTGACAACGGCCATCGAGGCCCTGACCTGCATGACCCACCGCGGTGGGATTAATGCCGACGGCAAGACCGGTGACGGTTGCGGTCTGCTGATTCAGAAGCCTGATGTGTTCCTGCGCGCGATTGCCCAGGAAACCTTCAGCGTCGAGTTGCCCAAGCAATATGCGGTGGGCATGGTTTTCTTCAACCAGGACCCGGTCAAGGCCGAAGCCGCTCGCGAGAACATGAACCGCGAGATCCTCGCTGAAGGCCTGCAGTTGATCGGCTGGCGCAAAGTGCCGATCGACACCAGCGTCCTCGGCCGCCTGGCCCTTGAGCGCCTGCCACAAATCGAGCAGGTGTACATCGGCGGCGAAGGCCTGAGCGATCAGGACATGGCCGTGAAGCTATTCAGTGCGCGTCGTCGTTCGTCGGTGGCCAACGCCGTCGACTCCGACCACTACATCTGCAGCTTTTCGCACAAGACCATCATCTATAAAGGCCTGATGATGCCGGCCGATCTGGCCGCGTTCTATCCAGACCTGAGTGACGAGCGCCTGCAAACCGCGATCTGCGTGTTCCACCAGCGCTTCTCCACCAACACCCTGCCGAAATGGCCGCTGGCGCAGCCATTCCGCTTCCTCGCCCACAACGGCGAGATCAACACCATCACCGGTAACCGTAACTGGGCGCAGGCCCGTCGGACCAAGTTCACCAACGATCTGATGGATCTGGAAGAGCTCGGCCCGCTGGTCAACCGTGTCGGTTCCGACTCTTCCAGCATGGACAACATGCTCGAGCTGATGGTCACCGGTGGCATCGACCTGTTCCGTGGCGTGCGGATGATCATTCCGCCAGCGTGGCAGAACGTCGAAACCATGGACCCGGATCTGCGTGCGTTCTACGAGTACAACTCGATGCACATGGAACCGTGGGACGGCCCGGCTGGTGTTGTGATGACCGACGGTCGTTACGCGGTGTGCCTGCTCGACCGTAACGGTCTGCGCCCGGCACGCTGGGTCACTACCACCAATGGTTTCATCACTGTCGCTTCGGAAATCGGCGTCTGGAATTACCAGCCTGAAGACGTGATCGCCAAGGGCCGTGTCGGCCCGGGTCAGATCCTCGCCGTGGACACCGAAACCGGGCAGATCCTCGACACCGACGCGATCGACAACCGTCTGAAGTCCCGTCATCCGTACAAGCAATGGCTGCGCAAGAATGCCCTGCGCATTCAGGCGACAATGGAAGACAACGACCACGGCTCGGCGTTCTACGACGTCGATCAGCTCAAGCAATACATGAAGATGTATCAGGTCACGTTCGAAGAGCGCGATCAGGTACTGCGTCCGCTCGGCGAACAAGGCTACGAAGCCGTTGGCTCGATGGGCGACGACACGCCGATGGCCGTGCTCTCGCAGCGCGTGCGCACGCCGTACGACTATTTCCGTCAGCAGTTCGCGCAGGTTACCAACCCGCCGATCGACCCGCTGCGTGAAGCGATCGTGATGTCGCTGGAAATCTGCCTCGGTGCCGAGCGCAACATTTTCCAGGAGTCGCCGGAACACGCCTCGCGCGTGATCCTCAGCTCGCCAGTGATCTCGCCGGCCAAGTGGCGCTCGTTGATGAACCTCGACCGTCCGGGTTTCGAACGGGCGATCATCGACCTCAACTACGACGAAAGCCTCGGCCTCGAAGCGGCAATCCGCAACGTTGCCGATCAGGCTGAAGAAGCCGTGCGCGCCGGTCGTACCCAGATCGTCCTGAGCGACCGCCATATCGCCCCGGGCAAGCTGCCGATCCACGCTTCGCTGGCGACCGGTGCGGTGCACCACCGCCTGACCGAAAAAGGCCTGCGTTGCGATTCCAACATCCTCGTTGAAACCGCGACCGCCCGTGACCCGCATCACTTTGCGGTGCTGATCGGTTTCGGCGCCTCGGCGGTCTATCCGTTCCTCGCGTACGAAGTGCTGGGCGACCTGATCCGTACCGGTGAAGTGCTGGGCGACCTCTATGAGGTGTTCAAGAACTACCGCAAAGGCATCACCAAAGGTCTGCTGAAGATCCTCTCGAAGATGGGCATTTCGACCATCGCTTCGTACCGTGGTGCGCAGCTGTTCGAAGCCATCGGCCTGTCCGAAGAAGTTTGCGACCTGAGCTTCCGTGGCGTGCCGAGCCGCATCAAGGGTGCGCGTTTCGTCGACATCGAAGCCGAGCAGAAAGCACTCGCCACCGAAGCCTGGAGTCCGCGCAAGCCGATCCAGCAGGGCGGTCTGCTGAAGTTCGTCCACGGTGGCGAATATCACGCCTACAACCCGGACGTGGTCAACACCCTTCAAGCCGCCGTGCAGCAGGGCGACTACGCCAAGTTCAAGGAATACACCTCGCTGGTGGACAACCGTCCGGTGTCGATGATCCGCGACCTGTTCAAGGTCAAGACCCTCGACACGCCGCTGGACATCAGTGAAATCGAGCCGCTGGAATCGGTGCTCAAGCGCTTCGACTCCGCCGGTATCTCGCTGGGCGCCTTGTCGCCGGAAGCTCACGAAGCCCTGGCCGAAGCCATGAACCGCCTCGGTGCGCGTTCCAACTCCGGCGAAGGTGGTGAAGATCCAGCACGTTACGGCACCATCAAGAGCTCGAAAATCAAGCAGGTTGCGACTGGCCGTTTCGGTGTAACCCCGGAGTATCTGGTCAACGCCGAAGTGCTGCAGATCAAGGTCGCGCAAGGCGCCAAGCCGGGCGAGGGCGGGCAACTGCCGGGCGGTAAAGTGAACGGTTTGATCGCCAAGCTGCGTTACGCAGTGCCGGGCGTAACCCTGATTTCGCCACCGCCGCACCACGACATCTATTCGATCGAAGACTTGTCGCAGCTGATTTTCGACCTGAAACAGGTCAACCCGAAAGCACTGGTTTCGGTGAAGCTGGTGGCTGAAGCAGGCGTCGGCACCATCGCCGCCGGTGTGGCCAAGGCTTATGCGGACTTGATCACTATCTCCGGCTACGACGGAGGCACCGGTGCTTCGCCGCTGACCTCGATCAAATACGCTGGCGCACCGTGGGAACTCGGCCTCGCCGAAACCCACCAGACCCTGCGTGGCAACGACCTGCGCGGCAAAGTCCGGGTGCAGACCGACGGTGGCCTGAAAACCGGCCTCGACGTGATCAAGGCAGCCATTCTCGGCGCTGAAAGCTTCGGCTTCGGTACTGCGCCGATGATCGCGCTGGGCTGCAAATACCTGCGTATCTGCCACCTGAACAACTGCGCCACCGGCGTCGCGACGCAGAACGAGAAGCTGCGCAAGGATCACTACATCGGTACCGTCGACATGGTGGTGAACTTCTTCACCTACGTCGCCGAAGAAACCCGTGAGTGGCTGGCCAAGCTCGGCGTGCGCTCCCTCGAAGAGCTGATCGGTCGTACCGATCTGCTGGAAATCCTCGAAGGGCAGACCGCCAAACAAAACCATCTGGATCTGACGCCGCTGTTGGGCAGCGATCACATCCCGGCGGACAAGCCGCAGTTCTGCGGCGTTGAGCGCAACCCGCCGTTCGACAAAGGCCTGCTGGCCGAGAAAATGCTCGAGATGGCCTCGTCGGCGATCAACGACATGAGCGGCGCCGAGTTCGATCTGGATATCTGCAACTGCGACCGTTCGATCGGCGCGCGGATCTCCGGCGAAATCGCCCGCAAGCACGGCAACCAGGGCATGGCGAAAGCGCCGATCACCTTCCGTTTCAAAGGCACTGCCGGTCAGAGCTTCGGCGTGTGGAACGCCGGCGGTCTGAACCTGTACCTGGAAGGCGACGCCAACGACTACGTCGGCAAAGGCATGACCGGTGGCAAGCTGACCATCGTGCCGCCGAAGGGCAGCGTTTATAAGACTCAGGAAAGCGCCATCATCGGCAACACCTGCCTGTACGGCGCCACCGGCGGCAAGCTGTTCGCCGCCGGCACCGCAGGCGAGCGTTTCGCCGTGCGTAACTCCGGTGCCCACACGGTTGTGGAAGGCACTGGCGATCACTGCTGTGAGTACATGACCGGTGGTTTTGTCTGCGTTCTGGGCAAGACCGGTTACAACTTCGGCTCTGGCATGACCGGTGGTTTCGCCTACGTGCTCGATCAGGACAACACCTTCGTTGACCGGGTCAACCACGAACTGGTGGAAATCCAGCGGATCAGCGGCGAGGCGATGGAAGCCTATCGCAGCCACCTGCAAAACGTGCTGAACGAGTACGTCGCGGAAACCGACAGCGAGTGGGGTCGTGAACTCGCCGAAAACCTCGATGACTATCTGCGCCGTTTCTGGCTGGTCAAACCGAAGGCGGCGAGTTTGAAATCTCTGCTCTCCAGTACTCGTGCGAGTCCGCAATAACGGCGCAGCTGCAAGCCACTGGCTTCGAGCGGCAAGCTGGAGCCAGTGCGCGCTGTAACGGACTAATGTGATTTTCTTGCAGCTTGAAGCTTGTAGCTTGGAGCTGTCGTGTAAGAGGTTTTGAAGATGGCCGAACGTCTCAGTAACGACTTTCAATTCATCGATGTCGGGCGCAAAGATCCGAAGAAGAAACTGTTGCGTCAACGCAAGAAAGAGTTCGTCGAAATCTACGAACCGTTCAAACCCCAGCAGTCGGCCGATCAGGCCCACCGCTGCCTGGGTTGCGGCAACCCGTATTGCGAATGGAAGTGCCCGGTGCACAACTTCATTCCCAACTGGCTGAAGCTGGTGGCCGAGGGCAACATCCTCCAGGCCGCCGAGCTGTCGCACCAGACCAACACCCTGCCGGAAGTCTGCGGCAGGGTTTGTCCGCAGGATCGTCTGTGCGAGGGTGCCTGCACCCTTAACGACGGCTTCGGCGCGGTGACCATCGGTTCGGTCGAGAAGTACATCACCGACACCGCGTTCGCCATGGGCTGGCGCCCGGACATGTCCAAGGTCAAGCCGACCGGCAAACGTGTCGCGATCATCGGTGCAGGCCCGGCGGGTCTGGGTTGTGCCGACGTGCTGGTACGTGGCGGCGTGACCCCGGTGGTGTTCGACAAGAACCCGGAAATCGGTGGTCTGCTGACCTTCGGCATCCCCGAGTTCAAGCTGGAAAAGACCGTGCTGAGCAATCGTCGCGAAGTCTTCACCGGCATGGGCATCGAGTTCCGTTTGAATACCGAAGTCGGCAAAGACGTGACCATGGAACAACTGCTCGCCGAATACGATGCGGTGTTCATGGGCATGGGCACTTACACCTACATGAAGGGCGGCTTTGCCGGTGAGGATCTGCCGGGCGTTTATGACGCACTGGACTTCCTGATTGCCAACGTCAATCGCAACCTGGGCTTTGAAAAGTCGCCTGAAGATTTCGTCGACATGAAAGGCAAGAAGGTTGTGGTACTCGGCGGCGGCGACACCGCGATGGACTGCAACCGCACGTCGATCCGTCAGGGCGCCAAATCGGTGACCTGCGCTTATCGTCGTGACGAAGCGAACATGCCCGGCTCGCGCAAAGAGGTGAAGAACGCCAAGGAAGAAGGCGTGAAGTTCCTCTACAACCGCCAGCCGATCGCCATCGTCGGTGAAGACAAGGTCGAAGGCGTCAAAGTGGTCGAGACCCGTCTTGGCGAGCCGGACGCCCGTGGCCGTCGCAGCCCCGAGCCGATCCCGGGTTCCGAAGAGATCATCCCGGCCGACGCCGTGGTTATCGCCTTCGGTTTCCGCCCGAGCCCGGCGCCGTGGTTCGAACAGTTCGAGATCCAGACCGACAGCCAGGGCCGCGTCGTTGCGCCTGAGCAGGGTCAGTACAAGCACCAGACCAGCAACCCGAAAATCTTTGCCGGTGGCGACATGGTGCGCGGTTCCGACCTGGTGGTAACGGCAATCTTCGAAGGCCGCAACGCCGCCGAAGGGATCCTTGATTACCTGGGCGTCTAAACCCGTCTAGCTGACTGCAATGCAATACCTGTGGGAGCTGGCTTGCCAGCGATGCAGACACCTCGGTTTGTCAGGCAAACCGAGGTGATGCTATCGCTGGCAAGCCAGCTCCCACAGTTGTTTGTGGTGTTGCGAAGATCTGTATTTATAACGATAAATTGACCCGATAGACAAAAGGCTGACCTGCATCCGTGCCTTTTGCGTCGCGCTCTGAGAAAATGCCCGCACTTTTTTTCCGGATGCCGACATGACTGCCCTGAAGAACGACCGTTTCCTCCGCGCCCTGCTCAAGCAACCCGTTGACGTCACCCCGGTGTGGATGATGCGCCAGGCCGGCCGCTACCTGCCGGAATACCGCGCCAGCCGCGCCCAGGCCGGTGATTTCATGAGCCTGTGCATGAATCCGGAATTCGCCTGCGAAGTCACCATGCAACCGCTAGACCGCTATCCACAACTGGACGCGGCGATCCTGTTTTCCGACATCCTCACCATCCCCGATGCCATGGGCCAGGGCCTGTACTTCGAGACCGGTGAAGGTCCACGCTTCAGGAAAGTCGTCAGCACCCTCGCTGACATCGAAGCGTTGCCAATTCCTGATCCACACAAAGACCTCGGCTATGTGATGGACGCGGTCAGCACCATCCGCCGCGAGCTCAACGGGCGTGTGCCGTTGATCGGTTTCTCCGGCAGCCCGTGGACCCTGGCGACCTACATGGTCGAAGGCGGCTCGTCGAAAGACTTCCGCAAGACCAAAGCGATGCTCTACGACAACCCGCAAGCCATGCACCTGTTGCTGGATAAACTGGCGCAGTCGGTGACCTCGTACCTCAACGGCCAGATCATGGCCGGCGCGCAAGCGGTGCAGATTTTCGACACCTGGGGCGGCAACCTGTCGGCGGCGGCGTATCAGGAGTTTTCGCTGGCCTACATGAAGAAAATCGTCAGCGGCCTGATCCGCGAAAACGACGGTCGCAAAGTGCCGGTGATCCTCTTCACCAAAAACGGCGGCCTGTGGCTGGAAAGCATTGCTGACGCTGGCGCCGATGCACTGGGTCTGGACTGGACCTGCGACATCGGCAACGCCCGCGCCCGCGTTGGCGACAAGGTTGCCCTGCAAGGCAACATGGACCCGACCGTGCTCTACGCCAAACCGGAAGCGATCCGCACTGAAGTCGGGCGTATTCTGGCCAGCTACGGCAAGGGCAGCGGTCACGTATTCAACCTTGGCCATGGCATCACGCCTGAGGTTGATCCGGAACATGCCGGTGCGTTTTTGCGCGCAGTACATGAGTTGTCGGCGCAGTATCACGAGTGATCGCCACACAGCTCTAAATAACAGAAAACAAAACGCCCGGCTTATGCCGGGCGTTTTTTCAAGATCAAAAGATCGCAGCCTTCGGCAGCTCCTACATGGGATTAATGTAGGAGCTGCCGAAGGCTGCGATCTTTTGCTTTCAGGCTTTGACACCACCGAGTGGCGGCAACTTCGCCAGTTTCAACGCCACCAGCAGCGCGATCAGCAACAACGAACCGATAAACAGGCCAATCCCGTTCCACCCGCCCATATGCCAGAACACCCCACCCGCCGTGCCGGCGATGCTAGACCCTGCGTAATAGCTGAATAGGTATAACGACGACGCCTGTCCCTTGGCCTTGGTCGCGCGCCGACCGATCCAGCTGCTCGCCACCGAGTGCGCGCCAAAGAAGCCAAAGGTGAAAATCAGCATGCCGACAATCACCAGCAACAGCGGCGTAAACATCGTCAGCGCGAGGCCGGCGAACATCAGCGCAATGGTCGCCCACAACACTTTGCGTCGCCCCAGCTTGTCCGCCAGCGACCCAATTTTCGCCGAGCTGTAGATCCCCGACAGATACACCACCGACAGCAAGCCTACGAACACCTGATCAAGGTTGTACGGCGCCGCCAGCAAGCGATAACCGATGTAGTTGAACAACGTGACGAACGCGCCCATCAGCACGAACGCTTCTAGAAACAGCAGCGGCAGACCGGCATCGCGAAAGTGCATGGTGAAACCATCAAGCAAGCTGCGCGGATGCAGCGAACGCGAGCGGAAGTTGCGTGATTCCGGAAGGATCTTCCAGAACACCGCTGCGGCAATCATCGCCAGACCGCCAATCACCAGCATCGCCGTGTGCCAGCTGACAAAGTCGATCAGCACGCCGGTGATCAAGCGCCCGCTCATCCCGCCAATCGCGTTGCCGCCGATGTACAAACCCATCGCCAGGCCAATGTGCTGAGGATGAATCTCCTCACTCAGATAAGTCATTGCCACCGCCGCCAGCCCGCTCAACGACAGCCCGATCAGCGCGCGCATGATCAGCACGCCGTGCCAGCTCGGCATCATCGCGCTGGCCATGGTGCACAGCGCCGCCGCGAACAACGCGGCAACCATCACCGGTTTGCGCCCGACCCGATCGGAAATCGGCCCGGTGATCAGCAGGCCGATGGCGAGCATGCCGGTGGCCACCGAGAGGATCAGGCTGCTCTGTGCGGCATTGATCCCATATTCGTGCGACAGCAACGGCATCATCGGCTGCACGCAATACAACAGCGCGAACGTCGCGAAGCCGCCGCTGAACAGCGCCAGCACCGTGCGCATGAACATCGGCGTGCCTTTTTCGATGTAGATCTCTTGCAGTTCGGCGACGACATCGTCCACCGCAGCAGGCGGGACTTCATGGGCTAGGGGCGCAACAGCAGTTTTCACTTCAGACCTCGGAGGGCACGGCCGGGCAGGCAATGAAAAAATCATATAGCTGGCTAATGTTTCTATCCAATATATTGTTCGACCTGTTTGAGAGCTTTTACGACCTAATGGGGTTTCCATGGAATTGCGACATCTGCGCTACTTCATCGCCGTCGCCGAAGAACTGCATTTCGGCCGTGCCGCTCAGGTGCTGGGCATCTCCCAGCCGCCACTGAGCCAGCAGATTCAGGCGCTGGAGCAAGAGGTCGGCGCGCGATTGTTCGAGCGGACCAATCGTCGGGTCGAGTTGAGCGAGGCTGGCCGATTGTTTCTCGAAGAGGCGCGATTGGTGCTGGCCCAGGTCGATAAAGCAGCGGACGTCGCCCGACGTGCGCAACTCGGTGAACTGGGCGAGTTGAAGATTGGCTTCACCTCTTCGGCACCGTTCAATTCGACCATTCCGCAGGCAATTTTTGCCTTTCGCCAACGCTTTCCAGCGGTGCACCTGAACCTGCGCGAGATGAGTAGCACGATGGTCGCCGATGCCTTGGTCGATCAGTCGATCGAGGTGGGGATCATGCGCCCGCTGGGATTGCCGGATTCGTTGAGCGTGGTCGAGTTGATGCGTGAGCCGCTGGTCGCGGTGCTCAGTTCCAAGCATCCGCTGGCGCAGGGCTCGGAAGAGGGATTGTTTCTGGCGGCGCTGGCCCACGAACCATTCGTGTTTTTCCCACGCAGTTACGGCAGCGGTCTGTACGCGCAATTGCTCAGCTTGGCCCGCGACGCCGGGTTCAGTCCGCATTTCGCGCAAGAGGCCGGCGAAGCGATGACCATTATCGGCCTGGTGGCAGCGGGGTTGGGCGTGTCGGTGATGCCGGCGTCGTATCAGCGGATGCGCATCGATGGCGTGGTCTATCGGCCATTGCTCGATCCAGAAGCGGTGACGGCGGTGTGGCTGGTGCAGCGCAAGGACCAGAAGTCGCCGATGGCCAAGGCCTTTGTCGAGCTGCTCACGCGCAAGGTCGAGTCCGCCTAAAAGATCGCAGCCCTGTAGGAGCTGCCGCAGGCTGCGATCTTTTGATCTTGGCCATTACGGCAACCGCACCAAATCCCCCTTCAACGCCACCCGCGTGACAAAAATCCCTGCCCGGCATTCGTACGTATTCAAATCCTTGCGCACATGCTGGTCGTAATAACTGACGAGATTGACCACCGCATTCGCCCCGACCCGTTTGGCGTCCGCCTGCAACTTGATCAGGTTCGACTGCAACACCCACTCGCAGGAATCATGATCGCTCTTGTTGAAACCATTGGTACCCAGATCACTGATCACATCCCGGCGCAGCAACTGCTGAGTCCCCTGCGGCCCATTGCCGGCCAGATAAAACTTCACACTGCCATCCAGCCGCCCGGCCCGCAGCGCGTCCGACACGACGGTTTCGAACGGCATGTACATGAGGTTGGTGGCATGGCTGGCGCCCGGTAACAGAGCGAAAAGCGTGGCGGCGATCAGAGCTTTCACTTGCATGGTCATCTCCTTGACGGTGAAAGAGAAGCGCGGGCAGGCATGGTGCTGATGTGGTTTGAGGGAGTGTAGATGCTGCGTGTTCAGGTTGCAGGTTGAAGTCAGTAGCGAAACTTACATTTTCAGTAACGGAACAGCCTTAGTGAAAACTCCGTTTTTTGCGCAAAATCGGTTCTTTTCAGTGAGCGCAACGGATGCCACTTCGTTACCAGCCCAAGGAGGGCAGTGTGCTGATTTGTGATTTTAGGGGGTATGAAGTCCCTGAGATGGTCAAGATCAGACCCGTAGTTGTCATACGTAAACACAGGACTAACAGCTTGTTGGTAACCGTCGTGCCACTGAGTACTACGGCGCCCGATATCATGCTTGGTCACCACCTTGAACTCGCAAGTCATCTGCAGGGCGCCAGCCCCACATGCTGGGCAAAGTGCGACATGGTGGCGACAGTTAGCCTTTCTCGGCTTGACCGTATAAAAAGCAAGGATCGAGAAGGACGGCGCGTTTACCTGATTTCACATCTTGCAATAGACGAGTTTTCTGCGGTCAAAGCCGCCGTTAGACTCGCGCTTGGGCTGTAATGGCAGCAGGGGTGGCACGGCAAGGCCAAACGCCAGCCGTTGTCCGGCAATCCAATTCAGGCAATACTGTGGGGGTTCCCGTAAGGGGCTTGTGAGACTCTGAGGATCCTGGGTAACCAGCCATCGCAGAGCCAGACAGGTAATCGGCCATGACAAGCCAACCTGTCTGTGAAAGGGCGCCGAAAGGCGCCCTTTGTCGTTTTTGGCGGTTACTGGACCTTGGCCAGATCACCCTTCAACGCAACACCGGCCATGATGGCGCCGGCGTGGCATTCGTAGGTCTGCGAGTCCTTGCGCTCGTTGCTCTTGTAGAAGCTGACGATGTTGGTCACGGCATTGGCGCCGGCGCTTTTTGCGGCCTGGTGCAGGCTGATGATGGCCGACTGTGCAACCCATTGGCAGGCTTCTGCGTCGGACTTGTTGAAGGCGTTGGTCTTCTTGTTGGTCACGGCGCCGGGGCTGATGACGCTGACTTTGCCGGCCGGGGTGTTGCCGGCCAGGTAGAACTTGACGCTGCCATCGATTTTTCCGGAACGCGTGGCTTCGGCGACGGCTTTGTCGAACGGCAGGTAAACCGCCGTGTCACGGGCCTGGCTGACGGTCGGCAGGGCGCAGAGCAGCAGGGTGGCAACAGCGAGTTTCTTGAAGTGCATGGAGGTCTCCTTGACCCGGATTAATTCGGTTGCGGCCAGCGGCGGAAAATCAACGAGGTGTTGACGCCACCAAAAGCAAAATTGTTGTTCATCACGTAGTCGTGGTGCATCTGGCGAAATTCGCCGCGCAGGTAATCGAGTTTGCCGCAGTGCGGGTCGACCTCGTCGAGGTTGAACGTGTGCACGTACTGGTCGCTGTTGAGCATTTCGATACTGAACCACGATTCCAGCGCCCCGCAGGCGCCGAGCGTATGGCCGAGGAAGCTTTTCTGCGAACTGATCGGCATGCGCTCGCCGAACAGGCTGCTGGTCGCCAGTGTTTCGGCAATGTCGCCCTGTTCTGTAGCGGTGCCGTGACCGTTGACATAGCCGATCGCGTCCACCGTCAGCCCGGCGTCTTCCAGCGCCAGCTCCATCGCGCGACGCATGGTCACTTGCTCCGGGCGGGTGGTGTGCTGGCCGTCGGCGTTGCTGCCGAAACCGACGATCTCGGCGTGGATGTGCGCACCGCGGGCGAGGGCGTGTTCGAGCTCTTCGAGGACCAGCATGCCGCCACCTTCACCGATCACCAGACCATCGCGGCCCTTGTCGTACGGGCGCGGGCTGGTCTGCGGCGCATCGTTTTTCAGGCTGGTGGCGTAGAGCGCGTCGAAGACCATGGCTTCGGTCGGGCAGAGCTCTTCGGCACCGCCGGCGAGCATCAACGGCAGGCGCCCGAACTTGATCGCCTCGTAGGCATAACCGATGCCCTGGCTGCCGCTGGTGCAGGCGCTGGACGTCGGAATCAGGCGCCCGGTGAGGCCGAAGAAGATGCTGATATTCGCAGCGGTGGTGTGCGGCATCATCCGCACGTAAGAGTTGGCGTTAAGCCCCTCGGCCACCGAGTTGAGCAGCATGTTGCCGAAGGCTTTAATCTCGTCGGTGCTGCCGGTGGACGAGCCGCAGGCCACACCCATGCGCCCGTCCTTGATCGATTCATCGCCGAGCAAACCGGCATCGCCGAGGGCTTTTTCCGCCGCGCCGACCGCCAGCCGTGACACCCGGCCCATGCTGCGCAGTTGTTTGCGCGTCCAGTGCGCCGGCACGACAAAATCATCGATCGGCCCGGCCAGGCGCGTATTGAGTTCGCTGAAGCGATCCCACTCGTCCATCCGGCGGATGCCGCTGCGGTTGGCCGCAAAGTTGCCGGCGATGGTCTGCCAGTCGCTGCCCAGCGAAGTGATACCGGCCATGCCGGTGACGACGACGCGCTTCATCAGCACAAGCCTCCGTTGACCGCCAGGACCTGGCGGGTGATGTACGAGGCTTCCGCCGACATCAGGAAATTCACTGCACTGGCCACCTCTTCAGGTGTGCCCATGCGTTGCGCGGGGATCATTTTCATCAGTTCTTCCACCGGCACGTTTTCGTCGAGCATTGCGGTGTCGATCAGACCCGGCGCGACGCAGTTAACGGTGATTTTGCGCTTGCCCAGCTCGATCGCCAACGCCTTTGCCGCGCCGATCACGCCGGCCTTCGAGGCGCTGTAGTTGACCTGGCCACGGTTGCCGATCAACCCCGAGACGGAAGTGATGCAGACAATGCGACCGGCGGCGCGACGACGGATCATCGGCATCATCACCGGGTGCAGGACGTTGTAGAAACCGTCGAGGTTGGTGCGCAGCACCACGTCCCAGTCGTCATCGCTCAGCGCGGGGAATGCGCCGTCGCGGGTCAGCCCGGCGTTCAACACCACGCCGTAATAGGCGCCATGGGTTTCGACGTCGGCTTCGAGAATGCTTTTGCAGGTTGCACGGTCGGCAACGTCGAATTGCAGGATGCGCGCCTGGCGCCCCAGCGCTTGGATTTCAGCCTGCACCGCTTGCGCCTCAGTCACGCCGCTGCGGCAATGCAGAACAATGTCGTGGCCGGCTTGCGCCAGGCGCAGGGCAATGGCGCGGCCGATGCCACGGCTGGAGCCGGTGACCAGTACGGATTCAGTCATCGTTCGACTCCTTTTTTTGCACAAGATAATCAGCCGCTTCAGGCGGACGGAACACATTCAACCGGGCAGTCGCTGCGATGCCGGGGGCGTTGATATGGCATTCGAAAACGCCCATGCCGTTGTCGTCTTCCAGTGAGCGGATGCCATGAATGGTCAGCTCGCTGCCCACGGGAAACGCGGCGACGTTGCACTCGAACTTGCGTGTGCCGAGCAGGAAACCCAACTCCACCGCATTGCCTTTCTGGCGGGCGTGGCAACCGGCGAAGGCGGCGACACTTTGCGCCATCAGCTCGACGCCGACCCAGGCCGGCAGGCTGCCGTCGGGCAGGTTGAACAGACCGTCAGGCTTGACGGTGAGCCGGGTGAAAATCTGCTCATCGTCGAAACTGAGGATCGTATCGATCAGGATCATGTCGCCGGCGTGGGGCAGCAGTTCGGCGAGCGGCCAATCGGTCATGGGGCGTCTCCGATAATCAGGCTGACGTTGTTGCCGCCGAAGGCAAACGAGTTGCTCATCAGGTAGCGGGGTGCAATGGACGACAGGCGTTGGCTCGCGGTCACCCATTTCAGCGGTGGCAGAGCGGGGTCTGCCTGGCCGTCCCAGACGTGCGGCGGCAAGGCGTGATCGATGTTGTCGGCGCTCAGGCTCAGCCAGCAGAACGCCGCTTCCAGCGCGCCGGCCGCACCGAGGGTATGGCCGGTCAGCGGTTTGGTCGAGGAACAGGCGACGCCGGCGGGGAACAGCGTGGCCACCGCCAGGCTTTCCATGGCGTCGTTGTGCTGAGTGGCAGTGCCGTGCAGGTTCAGATAGTCGATCTGATCGGCCTGCAGTCGGGCGCGGCCCAGGGCTTTTTGCATCGCTTGCAGGGCGCCGCGACCGCTCGGCTCCGGGGCGGAAATGTGATGCGCATCGGAGCTGGCGCCCGCGCCGAGCAGGGCGATGGCCGGGCCGTCGCCTTGCTGTTTGCTCATCAGAAACAGCACGGCCGCCTCGCCGATGTTGATGCCGTTGCGATTGGCCGAGAACGGATTGCAGCGCTCGTCCGATACCGCCTCCAGCGACGAGAAACCGTTGAGCGTCAGTTTGCACAAGCTGTCGACGCCGCCGCACAGCACCGCGTCGCACAGGCCCAGATCGAGCAGGCGCTGGGCGCTCATCAGTGCACGAGCGCTGGAGGTGCACGCGGTGGAAATCACGTAGGTCGGACCGCTCAGTTGCAGCCAGTCGGCGAGGAAGTTGGCCGGGGCGCCGAGTTCCTGTTGTCGATAGTCGTACTCGGCCGGGAATTGCTGTTCGCGAATGAAATGCGCCAGGCCACGGCTGGCTTCGTCGATCCCCGAGGTGCTGGTGCCGAGCACCACGCCGATACGTTCGCGGCCATACGTCTGGATCGCCTGGTCGATGTCATCGCGAATCTGCAACGCGGCTTCGAGCAGCAGCTGATTGTTGCGACTGCTTTGCTCTGCGAGTTGCGGGGGAATCGGCGCCAGCTCACCCTGCACCGCCGCCACAGGCAATTCACGCTCGGGCACCCAGCCAGGCTCGCGACGCATGCCCGAGCAGTCGCCGGCAAACAGATGGCGTGCGACTTGCGACTTGTCGCGACCCAGCGAGCAGATCACGCCGAGGGCATTCAGGTAAGCGGTCATGGCGTCGATTCACTCAGCGGAGAAACGCGATAGTGCGGGCCTTGGGGCAGGTTCAATTCGAAGCTCGACGGTTGTGCATAACGCACGTCCCAGCGTGCTGGCAGGGAGCGTTGCTGACCCTGTTGCACGGCCGCAGGATAGTTGCGCAACAGCTCGCCCGACGGCGTCAGCGCGAACAGCAGCGCGGCAAACAATTCCCGGGCCTCCGGGTTCGGCGGCAGCAGACCATCGGCCTGCCAGCGACCGTCGATCAATTGCTGACGCGCCAAGGGAATGCCCAGTGGGTCCATCATCGACCAGCGAATGCCGGGGCCTTCGCGCTGGATCACCAGCAGCCAGTCCTGGCGTTGCCCGGCTTGCTCGCGCTCGATGTGCAGTTGCAGGGGTAGGGGCAATGTCGGGTTGCCTGCTGGCAATGGCGCGTGACTGGCGCAGGCACTCAATAAAAGCACCATGCAAAACACAAAAAGTCGCCACACCCTGGACCCTGTGGGAGCTGGCTTGCCAGCGATGGCGGCGGCACATCGAGCATTGGGGTTGACTGATACACACCAATCGCTGGCAAGCCAGCTCCCACAAGGTTCCAGGTGTGCAGGTTGACGGTGTTGCATCAGATAGCGCCCTCAAGCGGCTTGCGCGCCACGACGTTGACCAACGTCTCTTCGCGCTGCCCAAACGGCTTCGGCTTGCGCAATCCAGACCGCTCCAGCAAGCCAAAATCCTTCGACCGGCTCCACCACAGATACGGGTACGAGACGTTCTGCTCGGCAAACTCGAAACCCTGCCCGCGAATCATCTCAAGGTACTGCGCGGCACTCTTCTGCACGTGCATCGGATGGCGAAACAACCAGCGAATTACCCAGGTATCAATGTAAGCCTCGGTGGACTCGGCGAACAGCAGATAACCGCCGGGTTTGAGTACGCGATAAAACTCGGCCAGCGCTTGTTCCTGCTCGACCAGATGATGAAAGGTCTGGTGGCAGAACAGCAGGTCAACGCTGGCGTCCGCGACATTGAGGGTCGCGCAATCGCTGCCGATCAGTTCGACGTCCAGGCCCTGACGCGCCGCTTCTTCGCCGCTCAGTTCAAGGCTGTGTGGGTCGGCGTCAACGCCGATCAGGCGTTGCGGGGCAAAGGTCTGGCGCAGATGAGCGAACGACTTGCCCTGACCGCAACCGGCGTCGAGCAGCACCGGATGCTCCGGCAGCGCTTCGCTGAACAGCCCGCGCAAATCATTGATCGCCACGCGCAAGACATGGTGCTGCCAGGTATGGCTGCGCAGGAACCAGAAGCCGAAACGGGTTTCCTCGACGTAGCTGTCGCTCAAGTAATTCATGTGGCGTCCTTTGCACAGAGTTCGGAAATCATCTTCAAGCGACGGCGCGCTTCGCTGACAAACGGGTTGCGCTCATCCCAGGCGTAACCGGCGAGGATCGAGCAGATCATCCGGCGAATCTCGGCCTGGCTGTCCTCGTAGAAAATCACGTCCTGAAAGGTGCCCGCGTACCAGCCTTCGACGTAGCAGCGGAAGGTGTCGACGCCGCGCTTCAGCGGCTCGGCGAACTCGCTCTGCCAATCGACCGTTTCGCCTTGCAACTGCCGATGCAGCACCGCCGCCGCCATGCTCGCCGAACGCATGGCGATGGTTACACCGGAGGAGAACACCGGGTCGAGGAATTCCGCGGCGTTGCCCAGCAGTGCGAAACCCGGGCCATGCAAGGTTTTGACGTTGGCCGCGTAGCCGCCGAGGGTGCGCGCCGGGGTGTCCCACACGGCGTTGTTCAGCACGCCGGCCAGGCTTGGGGTTTCAGCGATGAAGCTGCGCAGGCAGGCGTCGAGGTCGGCATCGCGACCGGCAAAATGCTCGGCGGCAGCGACCACGCCTACCGAGCAACGACCGTTGCTGAACGGGATCGTCCAGAACCAGATATCGCGATGCTCCGGATGGGTGGTGACGAGGATTTTTTCGCGGTCGAACGCCGGGTGGTCGATGTTATCCTCAACGTGGGTGAACACCGCTTGGCGCACCGGGAAGTTCGACGGTGCCTCCAGATCGAGCAGGCGCGACAGCACGCGACCGTAACCGCTGGCATCCAACACGAAATCCGCTTCAACGCGGTATTCGCTACCGTCTTCGCGGCGCACGTCGAGGTGCGGTTTTGTCCGGTCGAAATCGACGCTGACGATGGCATCGCCATAACGAATCTCGGCGCCTTGCAGGGCGGCTTGATCCGCCAGCAGCTTGTCGAAATCGGCGCGCTGCACCTGGAAGGTACTCGGCTTGCCTTCGCTGAAGGTGTCGCTGAAATCGAATGCGCTATAACGCTCGCCCCAGGCGAATGCCGCGCCGGTCTTGCGCTGGAAACCGGCGGCGTTGACGGCCTCGAGCATGCCGGCCTCCTCGACAAAATCCAGGCAATGGCTGAGCAGGCTTTCACCAATGGAAAAGCGCGGAAAGTGCTGGCGTTCAATCACCAGCACATCGTGGCCCTTGCGCTTGAGCAATGCCGCGGCAATGGCGCCGGAGGGGCCTGCGCCGATGATCACGACCTGACGGGATTCCATTTCAACGATTGGCACGCGAGCTCCGGGGCAAATGATGTTCAAGGTTAAGCGGGGCGCGATGCAGGCCGATCACGGCCGGCAACAGCGTTGCGATCAGACCCATCAGCATCAGCGCGAAATACAGCGCCGGGGTGATGAGTTGTTGTTGCAGCAATAAATTCAGAAAGACGATTTCGCTCAGGCCACGGATGTTCAGCAGCACGCTTTCGCGCCAGCGGCTGGCGCCCTCGAACGAGGCGCCGGCCCAACCGAGGCCGAGCCAGTTGCCGAGCAGTTTACTGGCGATCGGCAACAGCAGCAGCGCCGCCCATTGCAGTGCGCCGAGGCTGGCGAGGGCGCTGTGCACATCGATCTGGACGATGCCGAAAGTGAGGATCAGCGGGATCGCGATCCACGTCTGCAAACGGCTCATCCAGCGCGCCGGCAACGGCAGCACCAGCGGCACTTTCAGTGCGGCCATGCACAGCAGATAGCCAACGCCGAAGATCAACGCATTGAGTTTGTAATGCTCGGCCATCACCAGCAGGGCGAAAAAACCGAGGCTGTAGGTCAGCGGCCGGCGCACCCCGACCACACGCAGCAACAGCGGCACGCACGCGAGCCCCAGCGGCAGCAACAGACTACTCAGGTGCAAACTGCCCTGAGCGAGGCCGAACACGGTCCAGCAGGTGAGGTCGATCAGGATCGCTGTCTGCACCAGCCGTCGCGTGGCGGCGGGCGGGTAGTCGATATGGCGCAGATACAGGTACAGCACCGGGATCGCGGTAATCGCGAACACCAGGCCGATCGCCAGCGAGTTCAGCCACGGTTGCGCCGGCAACAGCCAGGCCGCGACGGCGACACCGCAGGCAAACGGCACGGCGAAACTCGGCAGCGCGATTTTCACGCTCTGGCGATCCAGGCGCAGGTCAATCACGTCACTGAGGATATGCCCGAGCAGCACGGCAAAACTCAGGCTGTAGAGGTTTTTCAACCAGTCTGGCGCAATCAGGGCAGCGCCGCTGAGCTGCCAGCCCGGCTCGATCCAGAAATACATCAACAGCGGCAGGCCGAAGCTCGCCAGCAGCAACTGGCTAACAATCGGGATCAGACCGAAGTGGCGACCGACACGGGTGGCCACGGCAAACAACGCCAAGGCCAGTAACCAGAACGCAACGACCATCATGCTGCCGACTCGGTGGCGCTGACGGCGTGTGGCTGGCGTCCGGCCCACGGCGCGAGCATGAAGCTGAAGGCCAGGCCGAGGCTGACCGACAAGCCGAAGTTGCTCACCGCCGGCGTGCTCGAAACCGCCAGCAAACCAAACGACAACCATGTCGTCAGCGCTGCCAGCAAGGTGCCCAGCAGACTGACCGCCGCGCCGCCGACCTGTTCGCGCATGAGGATGGCGTAATCGACGCTGATCGCCGTCACCAGCAGCAGGCCGAACAGGCTGAACAGGGTCAACGGCTGGCCGAGCCAGCCGAGACTGGCGAGGCTGCACAGCGCCGCAAGCAGCGGCAGCGCGACGATGCGCAACGCGCCACCGAGGCCGAACGGCAGGATCAACACCAGCACGATCAGCACGCAGGAGGCGAGTTTCAGTTCGGCAGCGCTGATCTGTGTCGCGGCGAAGACTTCATTCAGTTCGCCGAGCCGATCGACCAGCATCACCCCCGGCAAGTCCAGCGCCTGCACCCGCAGCAAGGCCGGGTTGTTCAAGCCTTGCAGGCTGGTCATCGCCGCCACGCCGTCTTCGGTCGCGCCGAGCCAGAGGGTGCGATAAGGCTCGCCGAGCGGCCCGGCCAGTGCGGCGTCGATGTCTTCGGCGGGCACGGTCTGCAACTGTTGCAGCTCGGTTTGCAGCGCCGCGAGCGGCACGCCGAGGTCGAGCAGCGGTTGCCAGTATTGCGGCAGTTTGTTCAGCGCGGCGCGCACTTGCTCCTGTTGGCTCGGCGGGCTGACCAGTTGATCGAGGGCCAGATAACCCTGCAACTTGTCGAGGTTGACCAACTGTTCCAGACGCTCGCTCAGCGCAGCCTGACGCTCCAGCAGTTGTTGCTGGTTGGCCGCGCGCACGAGGAAGAACTGGCTGGTCGGTTGATAGCCGGTAATTCGCGCAATGGTCTGTGCTTCATCGGTCAGGTGCTGCGGTGCACCGACCCATTGGCGGATGTCGTTTTTGCTTTGCAACTGCACCAGACCGCCGGCGCAGAAGGCGATCAACAACGCCAGCAGCACCGGCGTACGCACATGTTCGAGAAGTTTTTCGCGCAGCGTCACCAAGCGTTCGGCCAAGCGCAGCGGCCATTGCGCCGGGCGCAGTTCGAGATTGTTCAGCAGCGCCGGCAGCAGGCATACCGCCGACAGGTAGGCGCCGAGCAACCCGGCAGCAGAGAACACCGCAATCTGCGTCAGTGCCGGGAACGGCGTCCAGGCCAGCGCCAGGTAGCCGATGGCGCTGGTGATCAGGCTCAGCGTCAGGCCCACCCAGGTCAGGCGCAGCGCCGGCCAACTGCGCCAGGGTTTCAGGCTCCAGCTCTTCGACAGATAGTGCAGCGGGTAATCCACCGCCACGCCGATCAGGCTTGAGCCGAGTACCAGCGTCATCACATGCATGTGCCCGAACAGCGCCACGCAAGCGACTGCGCCGAACAACATGCCGACCAGCACCGGCACGAAGGCCAGCAGCACACGCCAGCGGCGGAAGGCGAGCAACAGCAGCAACAGAATGCCGACGGTGGCGCCGCCGCCGACCCAGGTCATCTCGCGAGTCGCTTGTTGCTGACCATTGGCGGCGTACAGCAGGCCACTGGCAGCGAGCAGTTGCACGTCGTCTTTGGCCGCCTGTTCACGGCTATGCTGGAGCAGAGCCGCCACTTGCAACGGCAGGTTCATGTCGAAGGCATTGCCGGTGGTGCGTGCTCGCAGCAACACCCAACTCTTGCCATCGGCGTCGGCGATCAACGCGCCGCTGCCGATGTCCAGTTGCACCGCGCCGTGCTTCGGCTGGCTGTTCTGGATACGCCCGGTGAGGCCCAGCCAATCGTCCTGACTCGGCACCAGGCTGAAGCCGTTGAACGGGTCGAACAACGCTTGTACGCGCTGCTGAATAAAGACGTCGGGGTGTTCGACCAGCAATTGCCGATCATCCGCCGAGAGCATCGCCAATCGCCCTTGCAGCAATTGCGTGCGCAGCGCGGGGAGATCCGCTTGCAGGTTCCACTGGACTTTTTCGAACAGGCCGCTGGCTTGCCATTGCTCGCCCAGCGTCTGCGCCATGGCCACTGCTTGCTGACGATCGGCATGGCCGACCAGCACCAGCATTTCGCGGTTGAGCGGCTCCTGCATGCGTTGTTCGGCGCGCAGTTCAAGGGCGTCAGGATTGGTGCCGGGCACCAGCTCCATCAGGTTCGCCGACAGCGGCGCGCCGTCGCGCCACTGCCAGCCGGCCAGCGCCACAACTGCCAGCAGCAGGATCAGAAACAGCCAGGGCAGCCTGCGTTCACTCGGCAAAGTCATGTTGCTCCGCGTCGCTCAATGGTTGGCCAGCGGTGCTGTCCTGCATGCGCAGCACGGTGCTGTCGCCCTGGGTTTCCAGTAGTTCGATGGTTTGCACCAGTGCGCCGCCGTCGATGTTGATCTGCTTGAACACTTGCTTGAGCAGCAGCGAGCGCGGGGTCAGCGTGAGTTTCCACTGTTGGGCGTCGCCGCTCAGGGCCAGTTCGAAGTCGCGTTGCAGGCCGCTGCTGTCGCCTTGCAGCACGGCAAGGAACAAGCGGTTCTGCTCCGCCCCGGCGCTCTTGTTCGGCAACATTTGCCAGCCGTTGTCGTCGCGGCGGGCGATGCCGTTGGCGCTGATGCGGTAATCCTGCTGCAGCGGAGTTTTCAGCAGCCAGAGCAGGCCGTGATTTTTTGCGAGGACGAAGCTGCCCTTGCTGATCAACGGTTGCGGCAGGGCGCGCAGGTGTTTTTCCTGGATGAACTGGCCGTGGATTACGTCCGGTTTCGCCAGTTGCTCGCTGAGTTGTTGCAGGTCAAAGGCGTTGGCCAGCGCTGACATCGTCAGCAGCGCCAATACGCTCAAACTTTTAACAAAAACATTCATCGCAGCATCCTTTCCACGGCATCGGTGAAAACTTTCGGCGAAGCCAGCTGCATTTCGCGGCTGTTCACGTCGACGGCGACCTGCACAGAGCAGGCACGGGTCAGGCGCTCACCCGTTTGCAGGTCGGTGATCAGGTAATTGATCTTCAGACGGTTTTCCCACTCGACCAGATTGGCGCGCACATTCAGTCGTTGACCGAACACCGCGCCGCGCACATAGCGCAGTTGCAGGTCGATGACCGGCCAGGCGAACCCGGACTCGACCATGTGCGTGTAGTTGTGGCCGATCTTGTCCAGCAGCGCACACCGCGCGACTTCGAGGTATTTGACGTAATGGCCGTGCCAGACCACGTGCATGGTGTCGACGTCAAAAAACGGCACGAGGATTTCGGTGTCGGCGTGAAGTACTCCGGCGCTACGCATGCAGCCTCCAGTGTTGCGCGGCGATGCGTTGCAGGCACAGGCGCAGTTCGCCTTCCAGTGCGCGGTCTTCAATGACCGGCGGGAAGTCTTTTCCGAGTTCTTCGTGCATCGCTGCCAGCGATGGTGGCAGCGGACGGGCGTCTTCAGCCTGCGCACGCAGCCATACGCCTTGATTGGCGGCGAGCAGGGTCGCGGCGGCGACCTGCTCGGTCAGTTCCAGCACACGGATTGCATCGCGGGCGGCGATGGTGCCCATGCTCACCTTGTCCTGGTTGTGGCACTCGGTGGAGCGCGAGAACACGCTGGCCGGCATGGTGTTTTTCAGCGCTTCGGCGGTCCAGGCGCTGGTGCCGATCTGCACGGCTTTGAAGCCGTGGTTGATCATTGCGCGATCCGCTGGCGCGCCGGATAGATTGCTCGGCAGACCGTGGTTGTAGCGTTCGTCGACCAACAAGGCGAGTTGCCGGTCGAGCAGGTCGGCGACGTTGGCCACGAGGTTTTTCAGGCTGTCCATGGCGAACGCAATGTGCCCGCCGTAGAAGTGTCCGCCGTGCAAAACGCGCTCGGCTTCGGCGTCGATGATCGGGTTGTCGTTGGCGCTATTCAGTTCGATTTCGATAAACGAACGCAGCCAGTTCAGGCTGTCGGCCAACACACCGAGTACGTGCGGGGCGCAGCGCAGCGAGTAGCGATCCTGCAAGCGATGCAGTGGCGCGGTCGGTGCGTCGATCGCCAGATCTTTGCGCAGCCACGCGGCAACCTGCATTTGTCCCGGATGCGGTTTGGCGGCGAACAGACGTTCGTCGAAGTGCTCCGGATTGCCTTGCAGCGCGACGACATTGAGCGCGGTGATGCGCGTGGCCAGTTGCAGCAGGTAATCGGCGCGGGCGAACGCCAGACAAGCGAGGCCAGTCATCACGGCGGTGCCGTTCATCAGTGCCAGCGCTTCTTTCGGACGCAGCACCAACGGCGTCCAACCGAGTTCACGATGCACCTCGGCGGCCTGACGGCGTTCGCCACGGAACATCACTTCGCGTTCACCCGAGAGGGTGGCGGCGACGTAAGACAGCGGCGTCAGATCGCCGCTGGCGCCGACCGAACCTTCTTCAGGAATCAGCGGCAGAATGTCGTATTCGAGGAATGCGTGCAGACGCTCGAGCAATTCCACGCGCACCCCGGACACGCCGTGGCACAACGACTGCAAACGCGCCGCCAGCACCGCGCGGGTTGCTTGCGCGTCGAGCAGTTTGCCGAGGCCGCAACCGTGGAACGTGTAGAGATGACGCGGCAACGCTTCGACGTGATGCAGCGGCACCGCGACCACGCAGGAATCGCCGTAACCGGTGGTCACGCCGTAGATCACGCCTTCCTTGTCCAGCAGCGAATCGAGGAACCGCGCGCCTTTGGCGATGCGCTCGCGATAGTCGGCGTCACTCTGCAACTGCACGGGCGCCTGACGGTTGGCCAGGGCCAGCACGTCTTCGATGCGCAATGGGCGTTCGCCGAAGGTTACCGGCTCATGGGTTGGCGTCGTCATCGGTCTTCCAGAAAGGGTAAAAGTTGAACCATTGTTGCGGCGCTTCGAGGCAATAGTGACTCAGGCGCTGCGCATAGCGGGTGGCCCACTGATGAATGACCTGCTCGCGCTCGCTGCGCTTCCACACGATGGTGTCGGCAAAGGGTTCGAGGGTCAGGCGATAGTGGCCGTCCGGCTGTTTCAGGCACATCAACAGATTGACCGGGCATTTCAGCAGACCGGCGAGCAACCACGGACCTTGCGGGAATGGCGCCGGGTGGCCGAGAAAGTCCACGGTGACACTGCGCCCGCCGTGCAGCGGCACGCGATCGCCGGCAATCGCCAGCCACTCGCCGCGCTCCAGCCGTTCGTGCAGTTGCAGCATGATCACCGGGTCGAGCTCACTGACCTGAATCAGGCGCAGGTTGGTCGCTCCGGCTTCGCCGAGCAGGCGGTTGAATTGTTCAGCGTGCTTGGTGTGTACCAACACGTTCATCGTGACCTTTTCGCCGATCTCCGCCAGCGCGCGGCAGACTTCGAGGTTGCCCAGGTGCGCGCCGACCAGCAGTTGCCCGCGACTGCCGCGCAATTGATTGCGCAGCAGTGCCGGGTCGACGATTTCGATCTGTTCGATGCGCAGCTTGCCGTTCCACACGTCGAGCTTGTCGAGCATCGAATCGGCGAAGGCCATGAACTGGGCGAACACCCGCCAATGGCTCGGGCGCAACGCTTCGCGCTGGCTCCATGCGGCCAGCCGTTGCTGGTACTGCCAGGCGCTGCGGCGCGCCGTGCGGCCGAACAGGAAAAAGTACAGAACGATGCCGTACAGCAACGGACTGAGCAGACGGCGGCCGAGGACTTTGGCGGCGAACGCGGTGAATTTCATCAGCAGAAAGCTGCCGCGTTCTTCGCGGTCGGCCCAGTGCTTCTTGTCGGTTTCGCCGGTCATGCTCGCCACCGTCGCCAGAGGATCACCGGAAAGCGCAACAACATGCCGAAGAACAAGCGGGTGTGCATGCTCGAAATCAGCGCGTTGTCGTGGAACAGCCGGAAGTGCGACACGCCGTCCAGCGGGTAATGCACGCTGGTCTGCAGCCAGCGCATCGGCTGATTGCGCCACGCCAGGCGCACGAGAATGTCCGAGTCGAAATCCATGCGCTTGCCGACTTTCGCGGTGTCGATCAGCGCCAGTGTCGGCGCCAACGGGTACACGCGAAAGCCACACATCGAGTCGCGGATCTGCAGCGACAGCGTGTTGATCCACACCATCACGTGGGTCAGATAGCGCGCGTACAAACGGCCTTTCGGCACGCTCTCGTCGAACAACGGATAGCCGCAGATCATCGCGTCGGGGTGAGCTCGGGATTCTTCGACGAAACGGGCGACGTCGTGCAGGTCGTGTTGACCGTCGGCGTCGACCTGCAACGCATGGCTGAACCCCAGCAACGAGGCCTCACGCAGCCCGGTCATCACCGCGCCGCCCTTGCCCTGGTTGGCAGCAAGACGCACCAGATGCACGTTGTCGCGTTCGGCCAGAGCATCGAGTACACGCGCACAGGATGGCGTGCTCGCATCGTCGACCAGAATGCACGGCAGACCCTGCGCGAGCAGAGCATCGACCACCGTACCGATCGCGGTTTCGTGGTTATAAACCGGAATCACCGCGCAAGGGTTATGCATAACAGTTCTCCTGTGGAAAACCGCGATCCCTGTAGCAGTGAGCCTGCTCGCGATTGAGTGCGCAGCACTCACCAAGGTCAATCATGCTCTACATCCAAAAGAATCCGCCCGCTGGAGCATGTCGCCGTGTCATTGCGATAAGCGAAATACAACTTGCTGCGCTCCGGATCAAAACGCAGATGCAGCTGAATTTCATCCCCTGGCCGCACCAGTTGCTGGAATTTCAGCACTTCCATCCCGGCAAACGCGCCACCCAGATTCAGCAATTGCCGCCCAAGATTGAGCGCCCATTCCACCTGCACCACGCCTGGCAGCACCGGGGCCTTGGGGAAGTGGCCGCTAAAGTAGGCCAGATCCGGGGGCACACTCAGTTGCAAACTCCATTCACCCTCGGTCTCGACCTGCGACAGCACTTCCGGCGCTTTCGGGCGCGGGGCCAGCAGCAACGCCTCGACCTCGGCCTGCGGCAGTTTGCCTTGGCTGTTCAGCGGCAATTGCCGCACCAGACGCCAGCGTCGTGGCAGGGCCAGCGCTTCACAGTGTTGGCTCAAATGCTTGCGCAGGCCTTCAGTCAGGCTGCGCCGGCCGTGTTCACGCAAGGCAAACAGGCCTGATTCGCTGAGAACCAGCAGGGCACCCAGCGATGCACGATTTTCCTGCACCACGCCCAGCCGCGCTTCGGCGACCCAGGCGTGGGCGACCAGGGCTTGCTCAAGCATCGGCAGGGAGATGCGTTTTTCTTCCAGTTTGACGATCCGGTCCAGACGTCCAAGCAGCTCGAAACGACCGTCGGCGGCGATGCGCGCGGCATCGGCGGTGTGTTCGATGTGGCCGGCAGGTAGATAAGGCGACGCAATCAGCAGTGCACCGTCGGCGTCCTGACTGAGTTCAACACCGGCGAACGGCTGCCACAGTTGTTCGCCCTGACGCCAGGCGATACCGCCGGTTTCCGAGCTGCCAAGAATCTCCGTCGGCCATTGTTGCAGGCGTTGCTGCAGGCTCTGCGCGGCTTCTGCCGGCAGCGCGCCGCCGGAGGAAAACACCCGGCGCACGGGGCTCAGCGCGGGCCAGTCGAGGTTGTCGCCCATGCGCTTGAGTAGCGCCGGGCTGGCGACCCAGGCGAAGGCCGGATGCTCGCGGCTGGCGCGCTGCATGTCTTCGGGGAATGCCAGTTGCTTGCGCACGAACGGCCGTCCGGCGCACAGCGGCCACAACACACGAAACAGCAGTCCGTAGATGTGCTGGGTGGCAACGCTGCCGATGATGCAGGCTTCACCGAGATCCGCGCCCCAGAGTTGTTCCAGCGCCTCGACCTCATTGGCCAACTGGCGCAGGGTTTTGTCGATGCGCTTGGGCTCACCGCTGGAGCCGGAAGTGCACAGGCTCAACTGACATTGATCGAGATCCAATTGCGCAGCGGGCAATGCTGGCTGCTGGAAGTCGTTCAGTTGCGCGTCTTCGGCGTGATCGGTCAGCCAGAGATCGACTTCACTCGACCAGCGCTGGCGGGTCTGCGGTTGCAAATCAGACGGCAATAACACGCTAACGCCTGCGCGCCACGCGCCCAACAGGGCAATGGCCAGATCAGCGGCGTCTTCCAGGTGTACGGCCAAACGCTTCACGCCCTGCGCTTGCAGGCCGGCGGCAACGCTCAGCGCCTGAGCGTGCAGTTGCGCGTGATCGAGTGCCGGCGCAGCGCAGATCGCCCGCGCCGGCAGAGCCTTGAGCAACAGCTGCTCAAGTTTTATCCAGTTCATGTACGGCCTCTTACCCGTTGTCGTATCAGCCATTCAATGGCAAACATCAGGCCGATCAATCCATAGGAGATCAGGCCGGTGTACAACATCCACCAATTCAGCGGCGCCCACAGGGTCAGGAGGGCGGCGCACAAACCGTTGCAGAAGAAAAACACGCTCCAGGCCACCGTGACCTTGCGCGTATAGCGAATCGCAATGTCCGGCAACTCCGGCTCGCGCAGGCGCGCCAGGCGCTCGACCATCGGCGGGCCGTATTTCAGACTCAGGCTGAACAGCGCCAGCATGAAGCCGCTGATCAATACCGGGTACCAGCGCAGCAACAGCGGACTGTCGAACAGCGCCAACAACACGCAGAAGACGATCGCCACACAGGCCATCCACAAGCTGCCGGGTTTGCGCTCGCCGGTCAGCGCTCGCGCCAGCCACAGGCCGCCCAGCAGCAAGCCGAACTGCCACGGGGCAAAGTGCTCCATGCCGAAATACACCGCGAAGGGGTAAAGCAGACCGGCCAGCAGCAGGCCGAGGCCGATCAATCGACTCATGCGGCGGGTTGAACCAGACGGTAGACCGCCTCGACCACGTCACCGACGGTACGCACTGATTTGAATTCTTCGGCGGCGATTTTCTTGCCGGTCTGGCGTTTGATGTGGTCGATCAGATCGACCGCGTCGATGCTGTCGATTTCCAGATCCTGATACAGGTTGGACTCCAGACTCACACGGGCCGGATCCAGTTCGAACAGCTCGACCAGGGCATCGCGCAGGGTGTTGAAAATGTCGTCACGAGTTTGCATGGTCCGGTCTCAAGCTGCCTGTTTGGCCGTGACGAACGCCGCAAGGCTGGCCACGTTGGTGAAATGGTTGCGGGTGTCTTTGGCGTCGGCGTCGATCTTGATGCCGTACTTTTTCTGGATCGCCAGACCCAGTTCCAGCGCGTCGACGGAATCCAGGCCCAGGCCTTCGCCGAACAGCGTCTGGTCGTCGCCGATGTCGTCGGCGCTGATGTCTTCAAGGCCGAGGGCGTCGATGATCAGCAATTTGATGTCACGGTGTAGTTCGCTCATCTTCGGCGAGCTCCTTGATGAAGTAGGTATGCAAATAGTCATTGAGCTTGCGCGATGCCTGCGGTGCAGGCCCCTGCGCAGCGAAAGTCTGTGGGTCTATATCGGCCCCGACACGAAAACTGAAGTGCACGCGGCGATGAGGGATCCGATACCAGGGTTCGGCTTTGGTCAGGGTGGTCGGGCTGACCTTGATGATCACCGGCGTGAGGATTTTCGCACCGCGCAAGGCAATCGCCGCGGCGCCCCGATGAAAGGCCGGTGCCTGTCCCGGCTGAGTACGCGTGCCCTCGGGAAAAATGATCAGGGTCTGGCCGTTTTGCAGGGACTCGGCGGCAGCGTCGAGCATGTCCATGCTGCCGTCGTTACTGATGTATTCGGTGCTGCGCAGCGGGCCGCGGGTGAAGGGGTTTTCCCACAGGCTTTTCTTCACCACGCAATTGGCCTGGCGCACCAGGCCGATGAGAAACACCACGTCGATCAGCGACGGGTGGTTGGCAATGATCATCTGTCCCGGACGGCCAAGGCGTTCGGCGCCTTGAATGTCGTAAGTCAGCACGCCTGTGCGGGCCATGAACCGGACAAAAAACCAGAACAGCCGACTGACCATCTGCCGCGCGCGCCGGCGGTGAGCCAAGGCATCGCCGGGCAGGCAGCCGAGGATCGGGAACACCACGAGGCGCAGGCACAGCCCGCCGAGCCCGAACAGGGCGAAGCTTGCGGCGGTGGCCAGCAACCGCCAGTAATAGGCGTCGCGGTTTTTCTCGGTCACGGGCTGCGTTGCCAGGTCCATAGACGATTTTTCCAGGCATGTTGGCAAAGGGTTTGCTGGCCGAGCAGGGTTCGCAGCAGATTGAGCGCGTGGGGCCAGTGCGTTTTGGACAGTGCTTCTGTAGTGCTGTTCAGGGTCAGCCGCCAGTCGGTACCGGGGGTGAGCAACAGGCCGAGCGCGTAGGGAAACGGCACGTCATCGATCCACTGCGAATAGGCCTCGGGCGGTTGTTCTTCGGTGATCACCAGCAGCACCGCCGGCGCGCCTTCATTGAGTAGCGCCGCCGCTTCGAGCATGCCGTGTTCAAGGCCGTCGCCTGCGGCGGCGAGGGCGGTCATTTCGCTGGTTTCGCCGCGCATGATCGACCACAGGCCAATGATCGCGTTATGCACCGACAGGCTGAACTGGGTTGGAGACAGTGGCTGATGGGTCGCCAGATCGCTGAGGATCTCGTAGGTGCGCGGGGTTTCTCCATGACGGGAAACGAATACCAGCGGCAGGTTGTCCCGTCCGTCGGCGAGCGGCCAGCCCACGCTGAAAGCCATGCGTGCCAGGCGACTGAGACGGCGGCGTTGCATGGCCGGCAAAAACGACACATCGGGCGCGGCATCACTGCGCTGGAGCACCACCGGCTGTCGGCTCCAGGCCTGCCAGGCGTCCACGCTGTCGAGCCCGGGAGCCCACGCGCGCCATTGGGCGATGTTGAAGTTGATCACGGACATTCATCCCGCCCCTGCGGGCATTTGTTGACGCGTTGAGTCGCCGGAGCCGCAGCAGGCTTGACGTGGCGCTGGGCGCCGGGTGGCGCGCATTATCCCGGTGCGAGGAGTGTGTAGCAAATGCTGGTTACATTTTGCCCAACGAAATGTACCGATTGGTTCGCGAAAAAACTGTCACTTGGCCATTATCCAGATTATCAGCGGCCTGTCTGTCGGCCATCTCGTCGATCAAAGGCAGTTTTTACGCCGTCAGTCTGTGGATATTTGCACCTGACCCTGTAGTCCATGTCCGAGAAGGTAGCGAAGCGAGGTCGCGCGCATCTACACTCGGTCATTCTTTGATACACGGAGGTTTTGTCATGCGGCGCGTGGTGTTCAATCAGAAAGGTGGTGTAGGCAAATCCAGCATTGCCTGCAATCTGGCGGCGGTCAGCGCCAGCGAGGGTTATCGCACGCTGTTGGTGGATCTCGATGCCCAGGCCAACTCCACTCAGTATCTGACCGGGCTCACTGGCGACGACATCCCGATGGGCATTGCCGACTTCTTCAAGCAGACGCTGTCCTCGGGGCCGTTCTCGAAGAAGAACCAGGCGGATATCTACGAAACCCCGTTCGACAACCTTCATATCATCACCGCCACCGCCGAACTGGCCGACTTGCAGCCCAAGCTTGAGGCCAAGCACAAGATCAACAAGCTGCGAAAGTTGCTCGATGAGTTGGCCGAAGATTACGACCGGATTTACCTGGATACGCCGCCGGCGCTGAATTTTTACGCGGTATCAGCGCTGATTGCTGCTGATCGAGTGCTGATTCCCTTCGATTGCGACAGCTTCTCGCGTCAGGCGCTATACGGTTTGATGGCTGAAATCGAGGAACTGAAAGATGACCACAACGAAGGCCTGGAAGTCGAAGGCATCGTGGTCAACCAGTTCCAGGCCCGCGCCAGCCTGCCGCAACAGATTCTCGACGAGCTGATTGCCGAAGGATTGCCGGTGCTGCCGGTGTACCTGACCAGTTCGGTGCGCATGCGCGAGTCGCACCAGGCCAGCACGCCGCTGATCCACCTCGATCCGCGCCACAAGCTGACCCAACAATTCGTCGAATTGCACAACCTGCTCGAAGACCATTGATCTTTCGCAACCCCCCCATTCCTGTGGGAGCTGGCTTGCCAGCGATGAGGTCGGAAGATTCAGTATCTCTAGTGACTGATCCACCGCAATCGCTGGCAAGCCAGCTTCCACAAGGTTCGGTGGTGGGTCAGATGCCCTGGCTACGCAGCCACGCCATCAATTGCGGCAGCGGGAATGCGCCACTCTGCCGCGCCACCTCGCGGCCGTTCTTGAACAGAATCAGACTCGGAATCGAGCGAATCCCCAACTGCGCCGACAACTGCTGATTCGCCTCGCTGTCGAGCTTGGCCAACCGACACTTGCCCGCCAACTGTGCCGCCGCCTGCTCGAACACTGGCGCAAACGACTTGCACGGCCCGCACCAATCCGCCCAGACATCCACCAACAACGGCAGATCGCCCTCGATCTGACTGGCGTAATCGCCTTGCTTGAGTTCGAAAGGCTTGCTCAGCAGGACTGCGGATTTGCAGCGTCCGCACTTGGGTTGATCGGCGAGGCGCTCGGCGGGGATGCGGTTGAGGCCGTTGCAGGAGGGGCAGGGAATGAGGAGTGGGTCGGACATGATCGAGTTCCAGTTAAGAGCGGATAACAGCTAATTGGAGACGTTTGCTCATATTTTCAATCGTGCAGTGTTCGACGTTGAATCTAGGCTGAGAGGAGTGAGCGCGGCCACTGGTCTGCCTATCGTTATCGCAACTTGCGATAATTTTGGTTTGTGATTAACTCCCCATAGCAGAATGCGATAAGGATGTTGCATGCATGTGTTCAGTGAAAAACCCATTCGAGAGGCCAAGGAGCAGTGGCCGCAGGCAGCAAGCGCGTTGGCGCAGTGGTTTCGTCTGGCAAGTAGGACCTGTCCAAAAGACTTCTCGGCGATGAAATCGATATTTCCTGCAACTGACAAGGTGGGTGAGTTTCACGTCTTCGACATCGGTGGTAACAAACTCAGGCTGATCGCCTTTGTCAGTTACCGATCCCAGCGTCTCTACATAAAGCATGTAATGGATCACCGTGAATATGAGCGCGGTAAGTGGAAGGAGAAAAGCGTATGAATGCTTTGATCAGAACGGTTGCCGAGCACTGGGAGTTTGTTTCTCCATTGTTGCGCAAACCAAAGAACGAAGAGGACTACGACGCCCTGGTGCGGGCAGTCGACGAGTTGCTTGAGATGACCGGCGATGATGAGTCGCATCCGTTGATGAGCCTGGTCGATATCATCGGGGACTGGATCGAAGAGTGGGATCACACCCATCACCCGATGGCCCAAGCCAGTGGTGAGGAGGTTCTCGGCTATATGATGCGCGAACACGGCCTGACTCAGAGCGATCTGCCTGGCGTCGGAACGCAATCGGTCGTATCGGAAATCCTCAATGGCAAACGCAAGCTCAACCTGCGCCAGATCCGCTGGCTGGCCGAGCGCTTTGGTGTGCCCGTAGACGTGTTTATCTAAGCCAGGCGTTTATCACTTGCTATTGCGCTCCTGCGCCAAACATTCGTTGCTTCAACGCGGCGCTTGCATCGACCAATGAGTAACTGTCGTTACAGGTCAGGACGATGCCGACGTTCTTGCAAAAGGCCACTTCGACCGTGTTGTGTTCGCGGGTGAAGTCCGTCAACTGATCCAGCGCCATGAACACTGCAACGCGCTGTATCGAGTAGTGCACTTCCCCGCCCCATTGCGAGTTGTAACCGGAGATCTTCAATGGGCCGCGCAGGGTGTAGACCCCGGCCGCTTTGCCTTGGGCAGTCTCCAGTTCGCGGAAGGGCAGGACGGTCGTGCCGACCATATGAATGAAG
The DNA here is from genome assembly GCF_009764635.1 of Pseudomonas sp. PB103. Taxonomy (NCBI): domain Bacteria; kingdom Pseudomonadati; phylum Pseudomonadota; class Gammaproteobacteria; order Pseudomonadales; family Pseudomonadaceae; genus Pseudomonas; species Pseudomonas sp. PB103. The sequence continues at coordinate 89,763 of NZ_RWIL01000023.1, forward strand.
CCGATCGCGCGACTGTCCATAAAGGCCAGCGCGGCTCTCTCGGCATCGTTCAATTCGCGGCACGGCTGGGTGTTGGCGATAAACCGGCGGGTCGACCAGGACAGGGCAACTAGTTTCCAGAGAAATATCACCGCCGGTGCGATGAGTAGGACGACGAGGGTCATCAGTGCAATCAGTTCAAACTCTGCCTTCCCCATCACGAAGTACTCAAACGATCGGACACTGGCCGACGTTGCCACAGACGTCTGATCAGGTTGATGCCATAAGCGATGCACAGCCCGCCGCTGGCATATTCGATCCACGCCTGGGCATTGCTGCGATCCACTTCAGGGTAAGACAGATGCGCGACGAACCATGAAAGCGCGAGCAGCCCGCACATCACGGCGTTGCCGAGCCACTTTTCGTGTTCCTGGTAGCGCCAGCCCGCGTAGGTGTCAGGCAGACCTTCTACGTTGAGCACCCAGTCATACCAGCCCTTATCAGCGTTGACGGTGATATGCGCAATGACGGTCTGACCTTCCTTGAGGTGGTCGGTGATTTGTTGCCAGGCCGATGATTCGGCGTATATGCGTCTTTTGCCGATGGTCATTCCCACGTCCGGTGCCTTGCGGTAAACACCTTGAACCCGGTTGACCTTCTCACGGGGTCGATGCTTTTCCATGACCATGGGCAGCAAGCCTGTAATGGCAATGAAGAAGAAAGGGACAAACCATTCCTTGGCGGTCAGCCACCCGAAGGCCATTGTCCAGAACAGCAACACGCTCGCGACAACAGCGCATGAGCCCAGCAATCGTCTGATGCAGGGCATGTGCTCATTCATCTCATAGGCGAGGCGGCGTCGCTCTTGTTTGGTGGTGCGCCGTTGGCCCAGGATCAGCGTCTCCTCGTCTTCGAGGCAGGGGCCTGGAATGCCGAACTTCCATTGAGCAGACACTCTCTGGGCTGTTTCGACACGCAGCGCTAAGGCTTCGATGTGGTAGTCGTCGTTCAAACGGATCACATACGCGCGCTTCTTGCCGCAGATGACTTCAGCGCGGTTGTTGCCTTCTTTTTTCAGGAATTTCAAGGCCAGTTCAGGCAGAAACACCGGCAGCTCGGCGATGCGGTCCATGCCAGTCTGGTCTTTCATGGTGCCGGTTTTTCGATGGCATCCGTTGATCAAGTGAACGTCGCGGTCGAACGTTTCCTTCGGATAGTAGAGAGCGAGTAAGCGTTGCTCCTCTATCGTTGCACAGCGCAACGGTTCATTACGGCGCAGCGCATTCAGCCTGAACTGGCAGGCCCAGATACCGCCGATGTAAAAAAGCAATGAAAGCGCCTGGAACAGCGTGATGCCAACGGAAAGCCAACCTGCCACGGAAACGTCCTTGTCCTGTATTGCCGCGATGTCCGATGCGCAGCGGTATTTTATGAAGCAGAAATGCCAGGTTTCGTCACAGACAATGACTTATGACGAACAACTGATCTCCAAATGCTTGCCCCACTCCGGTGGCCGCTCCGCATAACCCTCCATCCCCGGCTGCTCCTCAAACGGTTTGCTCAGCACCGCATGCAGTCGGCGTACCTCGGCGTAATCCCCTTGTTCCGCCGCATCAATAGCCTTTTGCGCCAGATAATTGCGCAGGATGTACAGCGGATTCACCGCGTGCATCCGCGCTCGGCGCTGCTCTTGATCGGCGTCGCCATCGCGGGCAACCCGGACGATGTAGCGCTCGCCCCAAGCATCAAAACCCTTGATGTCGACGAAATCGTCGCGCAAACGGACTACGGCTTGTTCGGCTGACTCTTCGCCAAGTCGGCGGAAAAACAGTGTGTAGTCGACGCCGCTGTTCTGCATCAGTTGCAGCAAGTCTTCCAGCAGCTTCTGGTCATCGTCTTCAGTCGTGGTGAAACCAAAGCGTCGGCGCATCAAGTCCAGGTAGTGCGCCTGAAACAGCGGCAGATACAAACCCAGCGTTTCGCGCAGGGCTTCGACACTGATAAACGGTGTCAACGCCTGCGCCAGCGCGCTGAGGTTCCATTGGCCGACCGGCACCTGATTGCTGAATGAATAACGGCCCTGATCATCTGAATGGTTGCAGATGAAGTTGGCGTCGAAATCATCGAGGAAAGCGAACGGGCCGAAGTCAAAGGTGATGCCAAGAATCGACATGTTGTCAGTGTTCATCACGCCGTGGCAGAAGCCGTAGGCCTGCCACTTGGCGATCAGTTCGGCGTTGCGCTCGACGATCTCGCGGAACATCGCCAGATACGGTTCCGGCTGCTCAAGGCATTCCGGAAAATGCATGGCCAGCACGTGCTCGCCGAGTTGCTTCTGCTGCTCCGGGCGCTTGGTGTAGTAGAAATATTCGAAGTGGCCGAAGCGGATGTGGCTCGGTGCCAGACGCAGCACCATCGCCGCGCGTTCCTGCTTTTCGCGCCAGACCGGGGTGTCGGAGCCGATCACGCAGGCTGCCCGCGAGGACGGAATGTTCAGCGCGTACAAGGCTTCGGAAGCGAGGAACTCGCGGATCGATGAGCGCAGCACCGCACGACCGTCGCCCATGCGCGAAAACGGTGTCTGCCCGGCGCCCTTGAGGTGCAAGTCCCAGTGCTCGCCGGCTGCGTTGTAGACCTCGCCCAGCAGCAAACCGCGACCATCACCCAATTGCGGCGTGTAGCCGCCGAATTGATGCCCGGAATAGACCATCGCGCGCGGCTCGGCATCGGCCCACAGTTTGTGGCCGCCAAACAGTTCGGCAAATTCCTGTGTTTCAGCGGTCGCCGGATCGAGATCCAGCAAGGCCAGGGCTGCCGGGCTGGCGACGACCAGGCGCGGATTGTCGATCGGCTCGGGCAGCACGTGGGCGGAGAACGCGTCGCCTAGGCGGGCGAAGCGATTGTCGAAGGTCAGTTCGTCGAGGGCTTTCAAGGGCCGGCTCCAGCAGAATGTCCGAGCATTCTGCTGGGAATAGACCGGTTAGTCGAGTTTGCTCGACGGCGGCTCTTGCAGCGGTTTTTGCTCGTCAGGCACCGCCACGATGGTTTTCGCGTCCGCCTCGATCGGCACCAACTTGTATTCCTGGCCGTGCAGGTTCTTCAGGTAAACCTCCATCTGGCGGAACGAGATGTTGATGTGCTGCTTCTTGAACTCGCGATTGATGAAGCGGTTGACCTCATCGAGCACCGGGTTACGGTCGCCAAGGTCGCGCACGTGCATGCGCAATTCGTGGTCGAGGGTGCTTTCGCCGAAGTTGAGGAAGTACACGTGCGGCTCGGGTTCTTTGAGCACGCGCGGGTTCTCGCGGGCAGCCTTGAGCAGCAGTTCCTTGACCAGATCGAGATCGGAACCGTAGTCGACGCCGAGTTTCAGCGTGACGCGGGTGATGGTGTCGGTCAGCGACCAGTTGATCAGTTGCCCGGTGATGAACGTCTTGTTCGGGACAATGATGTCCTTGCGGTCGAAGTCGGTGATGGTCGTGGCGCGGATGCGGATCTTGCTCACCGTGCCCGAGAGGTTGCCGATGGTGATGGTGTCACCGATCCGTACCGGGCGTTCGAAGAGGATCATGATGCCGGAGATGAAGTTGGCGAAGATCTCCTGCATACCGAAACCGAGACCGACCGACAGTGCCGCCACCAGCCATTGCAACTTGTCCCAGCTGACGCCAAGCGTCGACAGGGTCGAGACGAAACCGACACCGGCGATCACATACGACAGCAGCGTCGTGGTCGCATAGGCACTGCCCTGCGCCAGATTCAGCTTCGACAACACGAACACTTCAAGCAGACCCGGCAAGTTGCGCGCGAGGGCGAACGTGATGCCGATGATGATCAGCGCGCCGAGCATGTCGCCGATGCTGATCGGCACCATGCTCATGTTGGCGCCGGTGCCGCTGGTGTATTCGTAGAGGGTGATGTTGTCGAGGTACGAGAACACCGAAATCAGGTCCGACCAGACCCAGTACAGCGCGGCGATGAAACCGCCGAGCAGGGCCAGACGGATCAGGCGCAGGGACTGTTCGTTGACCTTTTCGATGTCCAGGGTCGGCTCTTCGATCACCGCTTCGCCGTCGCCGGCTTCTTTCGCCGCCTGACGTTTGGCCAGGGCGCGCTGATAGGCCAGGCGACGCGCGGCGACACTCAGGCCTCGGACGAAAGTCGCTTCGATCACCAGCCAGAACATCAGCAGGTACAGGGTGTTGATCAAGCGGTCACTGAGTTTCAGCGCGGTGTAGTAGTAACCGAAGCACACCGCCACAAACAGGGCGATGGGTAGCAAGGTGAACATCACGCCCACCACTTTACGGAACAGCGAGGCGTTTTCGTGGGCCGGGCTGCTGATCAGCAGACGACTGAGCAGCCACGCCATCAAGGCGTAGCAAATCAGCACCACCGGCATGCCCAGCACGTCGTCGGCCAATGCCGCCGGTTGCAATTCGGCCACGGCGACCACCGCCACCAAGGCCAGAACCACGAGCCCCAGTCGACGGACCCAGCCCTGGAGGAATTCGACCTGGGGTTTTTCCCAGCGAAAGTGCAGTTCCGCCACGCCGCCCGGCGCCAGGATCCGGTAAGCGGTGTAGAACACCAGCCACGCCTGACCCATTTGCAGGAGTGCCGCGCCCATGTTGGCGTTTTGTCCCCGGGCGTCGATCTGCAGGGCCAGACCACACAGCGCCAGACCCAAGGCTACTGGCATCGCCAGCAGAATATTGATCAGGATCGCCTGCGGCGTGTGCCATTGGCTGTCACGTTTGAAGTGACCAATGTCCTGGTGAACCTTGTTGAGTTTCCCGTAGAGACTTTTGCGACGCCACAGCAGCGCGCCGATCAGCAATGCCAGGGGCAGGAACAATAGCGGGCGCTGGGTCAGGCCGTCGGTCAGCTCACTCAGGCTGGATGCCCACGGCAGTGTGTCGACCTGCCGCTTCAGACGCTCCGGCACACCGCGCATCCACTCCACGTCCAGTGGCTTGTTGCTGGGGATCCAGAACATCTGCTCATCGAGGGTCGCGCGCAGGCTTTGCGCGGTGCTCAGCAGTTGTTTCTGATTGAGTTGCAGGGTGATCGATTCGTTGAGCACCGCGCTCAGTTCGCGGTTCAGGCGCTCCAGCAAGTCGGCGCGGGTATTGGCCAGATCGAGCAGGCTCTTGCGCAGTTGCGGGGTGATCTGTTCCGGCGGCTGGGTCGCCAGCAGGTTGTCGACGTAAGTCGCCGGGTTGCTGAGCAATTCGCGTTGCTGGCTGACTTCGAACTGATACAGACGAATGTCGGCGATCTGGTCTGCCAGGTCGCGGTCGACCTTGAGGCGCGGCAGGGCTTGTTTCTGTTTATAGAGAATCTTCGACAGCAGCAGGCTGCCCTTGAGCACGTTGATCTGCTCGTCGAGGGCCGAATCGCTCTGGGTCAGGGTATCGAGTTGCTGCTTGGTCTGCAGATTCTGCTGGGTGACTTCGTTGAGGCGGTCGGTGCTTTTCAGCAGGTAGTCGGAGAGCTTGAGGTTGGCCGTGCTTTCGCTGGCGAGCAGGCTGCTGCCGCCGGCCTTCTGCGCTTCGATCGATTGCTGGGTCACGGTTTCCTGCGATTGCGCCAGACGCTTCTGGTTGATCAGGGTCTGCAGTTCCTGAATCTCGCGGTCGAGGCGGTCGGACTTCTCCGAGAGCAAGTCATGCTGAGCATTGCCCAGATCCTGCAACTGGCTGTTGCCGGCCAGTTCCTGACGGCGCAGCGGGATCAGCGCATTCAGCGCGGCAAGCTCGGCGTTCAACTGGTCGCGCTGCTCGGCGCTGACGGTCTTGCCCGCGTCCTTGCCGGACTTGAGGATGTTGTTGATCTGCTGAATGCGCGTCTGGCTGGCGGAAATTTCCGCCTGCGCACGCTCCGGGCGGGTCTGCGCGGTGATGATCAGGCTGTTGGCGTCGGCCAGGGCTTTTTGCAGGTCACTTTGCTGGGTCGAGCGATCGGTGAGGATCTGCTCCAACTGCGGAATCGATTCGCGCGGGAAACGCTGCGCCACCGGCACCACGGCGGTGGCCTTGAGACGCGTCAGTTCGCGGGCGTTTTCGATGGTCTGCTTGGGCGCCGTCGCCAGTTGCTGTTTGAGATCGATCAGCTTCTGTTCGTAATCACGCTGGTTGTTCAGCTGATTGAGGGTGTTCTGCAGGACGGATTGCAGGGTCTTTTTGTCGGCATCCGGCAGTTTGCTGTCGGCAAGCTTGTCGAGGCTGGCCTGTACGGCTTCGCTGGACGGCGGTTCGGCGGCGTACAGCGGGCCGACAGTAAGACTCAGGCCCAGCAGGGCCGCGGCGAAAAAGGAGCGCAGGGTAGGCATAGAGACCGGTCAAGCAAGTGAGAGTGGACGCAGTTTAGAGGAAGAGTCCGGGGCCCGGGCGACTTCCTTCGGGGAATCTGACGCCCACTTTGCCAATCTTGTTCCCGTCCATGACCGCGACCGTCCAGTGGGTATTGTTCCACTCCACCTGGTCACCGACGATCGGTGCACCACCGACTTTATGGGCGATGAAGGTGCCCAGGGTCATGTCCGGATCAATGCCTTCAGCCGGCAACCCGTAAAGCGCTGCAACCGCTTTAAGCTGGGCGTCTCCTTCGAGCACGAAGTCGCCGAAGAAACGCAGATCGAGACCGCGTTGCGGCGCTTGGCTGAAGAGTTTTCCGAGCGCTGGCAAGTTGTGTTCATGGCCGATAACACACAGCAAATCATCGACTTCCAGCACCGTACTACCCGACGGATGGAGCAATTGCTGGCCACGAAACAGGGCCGCGATGCGCGTGCCTTCGGGCATTTTCAGCTCGCGCAGGGGCGAACCGATGCACCATTTCTCCGCGCCGAGCTTATAAACGAACAACTCCCACTCGCTGGTGACGTGAACTTCCAGCGCCGCCCGGGAAATCGGCGCCGGCTCCGGCGGTACCGTCACTTTCAACAGCTTGGCGACCCACGGCAGGCTCGTGCCCTGCACCAGCAGCGACACCAGCACGATGAAGAACGCGAGGTTGAAGTACAGCTGCGCATTCGGCAGCCCGGCCATCAGCGGGAACACCGCCAGAATGATCGGTACTGCGCCACGCAGGCCGACCCAGGAAATAAAGGCTTTCTCGCGACCGTGGAAGGCCTTGAACGGCAGCAGGCCGACCATCACCGACAGTGGCCGCGCAAACAGAATCATCCACAGCGCCAGGCCGAGGGCGGGCAGGGCAATCGGCAGCAAATCGTGCGGCGTTACCAGCAGCCCCAGCACCAGGAACATGCCGATCTGCGCCAGCCACGCCATGCCGTCGAGCATGTGCAAAATACCGTGACGGCTGCGCACCGGGCGGTTGCCGATGACCAGCCCGCACAGATACACCGCAAGGAAGCCGCTGCCGTGCAAGGCGTTGGTCAGGGCGAACACCACCAGACCGCCGGCAATGACCAGAATCGGATAGAGACCGTTGGCCAGATTGATCCGGTTGACCAATTGCAGCATGACCCAGCCGCCGCCGAGACCGATCACACCGCCGATACCGAATTCGCGGATCAGGTGCGTCAGCAGGCTCCAGTGCAGGCCGGTCTGGCCGCTGGCGAGCATGTCGATCAGGGTCACGGTGAGAAACACCGCCATCGGGTCGTTGCTGCCGGATTCGATTTCCAGGCTGGCCGTAACCCGTTCGTTCAGGCCTTTGCCGCCGAGCAGCGAGAACACCGCGGCGGCGTCCGTGGAGCCGACGATGGCGCCGATCAGCAGGCCTTGAATCAGGTTCAAGTCGAACAGCCATGCGGCCGCCATGCCGGTCAGCCCGGTGGTGATCAACACCCCGACCGTGGCCAGCGATAGCGCCGGCCATAACGCCACGCGGAAACTCGACACCCGCGTGCGCAAGCCGCCGTCGAGGAGGATCACCGCCAGTGCGAGGTTGCCGACCAGATAGGCCGTCGGGTAGTTATCGAAAATGATCCCGCCGCCATCGACCCCGGCGGTCATGCCGACCGCAAGAATAATGACCAGAATCGGAATGCCGAGACGGGAGGAGAGAGAACTGACGAGAATGCTTGCACCTACCAGCAACGCGCCGATCAAGAACAGGCTGTTGATGGTCGTCGCATTCAAAGGCACTACTCCAGAGACATAAAGACGGGCGCAAACTGACCATGCAGTCTGCGTGCCAGCGATTCTAACCTGTTGAAATGTGATGCTGTCAAAAAGCTTTTTGCGTTGGCATCACATTGAACGTTTGCCGAGTGATGACTGTGGCGAGGGGATTTATCCCCGTTGGGTGGCGAAGCCGCCCCAAATGCTGAGTGCGAGGTGTATCAGATACACCTCGCGCGAGGGATTTACGACTGCTGCGCAGCCGATCGGGGATAAATCCCCTCGCCACAAAGGAGTTTCTTCAGCAATTAGAGGCTGAAACGCCCAACCATGTTGTTCAGATCCAGCGCCAGCCGCGACAGCTCGTTACTCGCCGCGCTCGTCTGGTTCGCGCCGGTCGCCGATTGCACCGACAAATCACGAATGTTCACCAGGTTGCGATCCACTTCGCGCGCCACTTGCGCCTGCTCTTCGGCCGCGCTGGCGATCACCAGGTTGCGTTCGTTGATCTCGACGATCGCCGTATTGATTGTGTCCAGCGACATGCCGGCGCCACGGGCGATGTTCAGCGTCGATTCGGCGCGTTCGGTGCTGTTGCGCATCGAATCCACGGCGTGCTCGGTGCCGCTCTGAATGCTGCCGATCATCCGTTCGATTTCGCTGGTCGACTGCTGGGTGCGGTGCGCCAGGGCACGCACTTCATCCGCTACCACGGCAAAACCACGACCGGCTTCACCGGCACGCGCCGCTTCGATCGCCGCGTTCAGGGCCAGCAGGTTGGTCTGGTCAGCCAGGCCACGGATCACGTCGAGCACCTTGCCGATGTCACGGGACTCATTGGCCAGATCACCGATCAACGAGGCCGTGCTCTGCACATCGGCGCTCATGCGTTCAATGGCGCTGACCGTTTCCTGAACCAGATCACGACCGTCACCGGCCGACGTTGTGGCGTTCTTCGAGGCTTCCGACGTGCTCACGGCGTTGCGTGCGACTTCTTCCACGGCGCTGGTCATTTCATTGACCGCGGTGGCCGCTTGCTCGATTTCGTTGTTCTGCTGCGTCAGGCCGCGTGCGCTTTCATCGGTGACGCTGTTCAGCTCTTCCGCTGCCGACGCCAGTTGCGTGGCCGAACCGGAAATCCGCTGCAGGGTGTCACGCAGTTTCGATTGCATCTTGGCCATCGCCGCCAGCAGGCGACCGGCTTCGTCGCTGCCATCGACGTGAATCGGCTGGGTCAGGTTGCCTTCGGCGATGGTTTCCGCAGCGTCCAGTGCTTTGGAAATTGGCTTGGTGATGCTGGAGGTCAGCAACCAGGCGAAGAGGAAGGTCAGGCCGGTCGCGATCACCAGCAACGTCACCACCAGATCGAACGCCGACGAATACTGATCGGCTGCTTGCTGATTGGTCTCGCTGATCTGCTCGCCGTTGATCTGCATCAGGCGGTTGAGCACGGTGTTCATCGCTTCGGAATTGTTGAGCAACTCGGTGTTGAGCAGGTTACGCAGCTCGTCCACCTGATTGTTGCGCGACAGGCTTTTCATGCGGTCTTCGATCTGGCGGTATTGACCGAGCAATTGCACGTACTGGTCGTAGGCCGAACGTTCCTCGGGGCTGCCGATCAGTGGCTCGTAGGCCGTTTGAGCGGCGCGGATCTGCTGGTTGCGCATGTCCAGCAACTCAACGGTCTTCTGCTGCACGTCCGGTTCGCGGTTGACCAGCAAACGGTACGACAACACCCGCAGGCGCAGAGTCAGTTGGGTGAACTCGTCGAGGTTTTTGATGCTCGGCACGCTGCTCGACGAGATGTCCTCGGCGGCGCCGCGGATTTTGCTCATCTGGTTCAGGGCGAACACGCCAAGAATCAACATCAGGCCGCCGATCAGGGCAAAGCCAGTGAACGCCCGAGGGGCGATATTCATATTGCGAAGGGACATGTGCGGATACCAGGAAGGGCCGCGTCCATGCGGGCTGAAACTGCTGTATGGGTGACTTATCGGTCAGCCCAATGAACTCTTTAGTCCATGTGCGTATTTGTCGCAGACAGCCTTGATCGACGAAGTGCAGGAACAAGATCGGCAAATCACAGTCTTTAAAGCTCGCGGGAACGCTCGCCCGCCAGGAAAATCAAGGCCTTGCGCCGGTTTAACCCTGGCATCCGTGGTGACTTTTCTTTATCGTACGCGCCCTTTGAAAATGCCTGGAAGATCAAAATGTTGGAAGCATCCCTCAGCCAATTGGAACAGCTCGTCAGCGACCTGGTGCAACAGAACCAGACCCTCGCGCAAACCAACCAGAATCTGTCCACCGAACTGGCTCAGGCCAAGGATGAAAACGAAAGCCTGCAACTGAACCTGATGGAACAGGAAGAAAAGCACGGCGCCACCGCAGCACGCATTCAAGCCCTGGTTGATCGCGTCAACGCGGGTCCTGTCAGCGCATGAACCACCACACAGCAGGGGTAAAAGTCATCTCCATTCTCGGGGAGGACTATTCGATCAAGGCACCGGCCGGGGAAGAACAGACCCTGCTGGACGCGGCACTGATGCTCAAGGCCGCTTTGGCCGACACCAAACGCAAATATCCGACGCTGATCGGCGACCGCTTGCTGGTGCTGGCAGCGATGAATCTGTGTTCGCAGCAGATCGAAATGAAGAAGCTGCATCAGGAAGAACTCGACCGTTACCAAGAGCAAGTCAGCGCCACGGTCGACACCATCGCCAAGACTATCGGCCAGCAAGGCTGATGAAGGTAAAGGGCGCCTCTGGGTCAGGAGGCGTCACTATCTTCGAAGCAGGCAAATGATCATCCCTTTTCCCAAGTGGCGTATTTGACCCATAGGTGGCCGTCTTTTTGGTACCACACTGAGTCTGCCACGCTGATGTTTCCGTTCGAGTTTATGTAGTCACCCTCGCGTATAAGATTACTGAGCTCCTCGTGGGTAATTGAATGTGTGGTGGTGGAGGTTTCGCCAGTGTCCAAGGTAATTTGGACGAGATAATGGCTGCCGCTCACCTGAAATTCTTTTTTGACGACACTGTGTTTTTTTCCGGCGATCCTGACCTCGTCTCCAACATTCACAAATTTTAGAACGGCGTCGGTTTCCTGAGTGGTCAGTGGCTGTCAGGATTCCAATGGTTCGTCGTGCATGACGGCCCCTCTCTGCTTAATGCAATCGAGTTGTGCGTGCCCAAATTGGCACTTCTCAAAACATACCCAGCTATTCGATGCTTGTAACCTGTTAGATATGACAGGTTTTTCTTATTTGCATGCGAAAAGAGCTGCTGATTGAGATTGATTGTCTGCATCTTTGTATACAATCGGCACGACAGTTGCAGTGTTTCCGCCTCTTATCTCCTGGGGGTGCTCCATGCAGTTGTGGCGACGCAGTATTCAATGGCAGCTGATTCTCAGCATGGGCACCGCCCTGCTGGTCAGTATCCTGATTGTGGTTGGCATTTATACCCTGGTAGTCAATCGCCTCGCCCAGAGCTATCTGGTCGAGCAAGCCCTGCCGTCGAGCATCGAAGCGACGCGCAACGACATTGAACGTATCCTTGTTCAGCCGCTGACGGCGGCCAAAGATATTGCCAGCAACACCATGGTTCGCGACTGGCTCGCATCGGGTGAAGACAGCGGCAAAACAGCAGCCTTTGCGCAGTATCTGGAAGGCATCCGCGCCGAACACAAAGCGTTTACCGCTTTGATCATCGGCACCGATTCCAATCATTACATCACCGAAAAAGGCCTGGATCGCACCCTCAGTCGCTCCAAACCGGCCGATGCCTGGTTCTATTCTTTCCTCGACAGCAATCAGCCGCGCACCTTGAATATCGACAACGACGGTGCCACTGGAGAGTTGGCGCTGTTCATCGATTTGAAGGTCGAGCAGGCCGGCAAAGTGGTGGGTGTGGCGGGGCTTGGGCTGAGCATGAAAGAGCTCTCGGAGCTGATTCACAACTTCAGCTTCGGTGAGCGCGGCAAGGTCTATCTCGTGCGTTCCGACGGTTTGATTCAGGTGCATCCCGAAGCGCAGTTCAGTGGTAAACGCACCTTGACCGAGCAGATCGGCGCCAATGCAGCGCAGGCCGTCATGGGCCAGAAAACGGCGATCAGCAGCAGCTTCCAGAGGGATGGCGAAGACTTCCTCGCCTTCAGCCTGCCCTTGCGTGATTTAGGCTGGACCCTCGTGGCCGAAGTGCCGCAATCACAGATCTACGCCGAGGCCCGCAAAGCGATGTGGATGAGCGGCGGAATTGGTCTGGCGGTGGCGTTGGTGTGCCTCGCCCTGGTGGTGTGGCTAGCGCAAGGTCTGGTGCGGCCGATTCGTCAGGTAACAGCCGCGCTGGTAGCAATCGGTAGCGGTGGGGGAGATTTGACCCACCGGTTAGATTCCAGTCGCGCTGACGAACTGGGCGACCTCGCCCGGGGTTTCAACCGCTTTCTCGACAGTCAGCGCGGGATGATCGGCGAAGTGCTGGCCACCAGCGAGCGTTTGCGCACAGCTGTCGGGCAGGTGGCGAAAGTCGTCGAGAACACCGCAGAGCGTTCCGGTCGTCAGCAGGAAATGACTGACATGGTCGCGACGGCGGTTCATGAAATGGGCCTGACCGTGCAGGAAATCGCGCAGAACGCTGGCAACGCGGCGCTCGCCTCGCAAACTGCGCGAGATGAAGCGATGCAGGCGCGGGAAGTGGTCGGTGGCTCGATTCGGCATATTGAAAGCATGTCGGACGAGATTGGCTTGGCGGCAGGCGCGGTGGGTGAGCTGGCGCATCAAGTGGCATCGATCGACTCGGTGCTGGCGGTGATTCGCGGGGTGTCCGAGCAAACGAATTTGCTGGCGCTGAACGCGGCGATCGAAGCGGCGCGTGCTGGCGACATGGGCCGGGGTTTTGCCGTCGTCGCCGATGAAGTGCGCACCTTGGCGCGGCGCACGCAGGCGTCAACCGACGAGATTCAGCAGATGATCGGCAGCCTTAAACAGGGCGCGGAAAATGCCGTGTCGTCGATGCGCACCGGCCAGGCCGCGACGGGCACCGGGGTTGAGTCGAGCCAGCGCACCGGGGCTTCATTGACTGCGATTACCGGGCAGGTCGAGCGCATCAGCGACATGAACCATCAGGTGGCGACGGCGACGGAAGAGCAGTCGGCGGTGACTGAAGAGATCAACCGCAATGTGCAGGGGATTTCCGATCTGGCGCGGGCGACGGCGGGGGAGGTTCGCGCTTGTCGTGAGGATTGCCAGATGCTGCAGAAACTGGCGGATGATCTGGCGCGGCAGATGGGTGGGTTCAGGTTGAGCTGAGTGTTGAGCCAGAAAAGCCCCTCACCCTAGCCCTCTCCCGGAGGGAGAGGGGACTGACCGAGGTGTCTTTTGCTATACATCGACCTGAAAACGCCAGTCGATTATGGATTCGGTGAGCCTCTTTCAGGTCGATGGAGTATTCAAGCATCCCCCGGTCGGCCCCCTCTCCCTCCGGGAGAGGGCTGGGGTGAGGGTAGCTTTTCAGAACCAGGTATCCTGCATCGCCAGGCACGTATCATCTCGCGTCTCCAGCAACGCCAATTCATGGTGGCAGCCCGGCACTTCCCACGTCAGAAAATACCGCGCCGCCTGCAACTTGCCTTTATAGAAGTCAGCATCCGCCGCAGTGCCCTTGGCCAAGCCTTCCTCCGCACGAATCGCCTGCTCCAGCCAGCGCCAGCCAATCACCGTGTGCCCGAACACTTTCAGGTACAACGCCGAATTCGCCAGACTGCTGTTGACCTTGCCCTGCGCCAGATCCGTCAGCAAACCAATGGTCACCGTTTGCAGGCGTGCTACGAGTTTCTCAAGCGGTTCACGCAGTGCTGTCAGCGAATCGTGCGCAGTCGAGCGTTCGGCCGTATTGGCAATCAGGCGAATCAGCTGCTTCAGCCCCGCGCCGCCGTTCTGCGCCAATTTACGCCCGAGCAAGTCCAGCGACTGAATACCGTGGGTGCCTTCATGGATCGGGTTCAAGCGGTTGTCGCGGTAGTACTGCTCCACCGGGTATTCACGGGTGTAACCGTGGCCGCCAAGAATCTGGATCGCCAGTTCGTTGGCCTTCAAACAGAACTCCGATGGCCAGGATTTGACGATTGGCGTGAGCAAATCCAACAGCTCATGCGCCTGTTTGCGCTCGGCTTCGGTCTCCAGCGTGGTGGTGTCATCGAACAAACGGGCTGCATACAAACCGAGGTCAAAGGCGCCTTCGACGTAGGATTTTTGCGTCAACAGCATGCGTCTTACATCGGCGTGCTGAATGATCGCCACTGGCGCGGTAGTCGGATCCTTGCTGTCCGGCACGCGACCCTGCGGACGCTCGCGGGCGTACTCCAGCGAGTACAGGTAACCGGCGTAACCGAGCATCACCGCACCCATGCCGACGCCGATTCGCGCCTCGTTCATCATTTGGAACATGTAGCTCAAACCACGATGCGGCTCGCCGACCAGATAACCGACACACTCACCGTTATCGCCGAAGTTCAGCGCTGTGGAAGTGGTGCCGCGCCAACCCATCTTGTGGAACAACCCGGCGAGCAGCACGTCATTACGTTGGCCGAGGCTGCCGTCATCGTTGACCAGAAACTTTGGCACGATGAACAACGAAATGCCTTTAACGCCCGCAGGCGCGTCCGGCAGTTTGGCCAGGACCATGTGCACGATGTTTTCCGAGAGCGGGTGATCGCCACCGGAAATGAAGATCTTGTTGCCCTTGAGGCGATAGCTGCCGTCAGACGCCGGCTCGGCGCGTGTACGAATATCCGACAGCGACGAACCAGCGTGGGGTTCGGTCAGGGCCATGGTGCCGAAGAAGCGCCCGTCGATCATCGGTTGCAGGAAGCGTTGCTTCTGCTCGTCAGTGCCAAAGCTTTCAATCAGATTTGCCGCGCCCATGGTCAGGAACGGGTACGACGTCGAAGCCGCATTGGCCGACTGGAAATGCGCGAAGCAGGCTTGCGACAGCAATGTAGGAAGTTGCATGCCGCCGGCGTCGAAACTTCTCGCGGCGTTGAGGAATCCAGCCTCAAGGAAGGCATCCACCGCCGGCTTCACTTCAGGAATCAGAATCGCCTTGCCGTCTTCATAGCGCGGCTCGTTCTCGTCACCCTTGCGGTTGTGCGGCGCGAAGTACTTCTCGGCGATGTTGCGCGCGGTGCCGATGGCGGCGTCAAAGGTCTCGCGGTTGTGCTCGGCAAAGCGCTCACGCCGGGTCAGGCCCTCGGCATCAAGGACTTCATACAGCTCGAAAGCCAGATTGCGGGAACTGAGCAGCGTCTCGGACATGGCGGCCTACCTGAAATTGGGGTTGGGCCGAGTCTAAGACGCGGGAATAGAGGCTGAACAGGATGATTGATCGCGGTGATGTTAGAGCCGAGCACCAACTTAACAAATGCCCCAAAACACTGTGGGAGCTGGCTTGCCAGCGATGGCGGCATATCAGTCAACATTAATGGTGACTGAAAAATCGCTATCGCTGGCAAGTCGAATCGTCGCACCGCAGCTCCCACAGGGGTTGTTGCTATGCCGGGCACCAATGCAGGTGCCCGGTTTTTCGGTGTTAGCCGATAGTCATCAGACTGGCATTACCACCCGCTGCCGCAGTGTTAACGCTCAACGCCCGCTCAATCACCAGTCGCTCCAGCGCAATGTTGGTCTCGCCCTGGGACAAGCCCTGAACCCCAACGATCGCGCCGGCACGCTTGGCAATCTGCTGGCAAACGCCGCGCAACTGGTCGGAATGGCCGTGATGCAGAACCGCATCGAACACCACCTCATCCTTGTTCCAGTCAGCAACCAGCTTGATCCGCGCCTGAATGTCCTTCGGCAGGCGTGCGAACAATGCCTTGCTGATGTCGGACTCCGGCCATACCGCCGAGCCGCCTACCGCCAGCACCGCTGCCAGTTGCGTCAGCAGATCGCCTTCAACCTCGGCCAGGCACAGCACGTGCTCGCGCGGCAGGATGGCGTAGCTGTTTTTCTCACCGGTCGGGCCGGCCAGCACGCGGGTGATGCCGCTCTGCGATTGCGCCGCGTACTGCACGCACAGGGTGCTCAGATCGGCGTACTTGCTGCTTTCAGCCCAGGCTTTCAGGGCGTTCAGCGGTTTGCTCATGGCATCGCGCAGACGAACGTCCGGGGCGACAACAGCATCACCGCGAGCGAAGGATTGTTCGATGGCATCGGTAGGACGGGTCGCCAGCAAACGATACAGGTACAGCTGGCCGCCAGCTTTCGGGCCAGTGCCCGACAAGCCTTCGCCGCCGAAAGGCTGCACGCCGACCACAGCACCAACGATGTTGCGGTTGACGTAGACGTTACCGGCGTGGACGTTGTCGATCACCTTGGCGATGGTCTCGTCGATGCGCGTGTGTACGCCCAAGGTCAGGCCATAACCGGACGCGTTGATCTGGCCGATCAGTTGATCGATCTCTTTGCGCTTGTAGCGCACCACGTGCAGCACCGGGCCGAAGATCTCGCGTTGCAGCTCGTCGAAGCTTTCCAGTTCGATCAGGGTCGGCATGACGAAGGTGCCGCGTTTGACCTCTTCGGTGTCGGCGATCGCCACTTGATAGACGTTGCGACCTTTATCGCGCATGCCCTGGATGTGCTTGTCGATGCCCGCCTTGGCTTCGGCGTCGATCACCGGGCCGATGTCCACGGACAGGCGCTCCGGGTTGCCGAGACGGCTTTCCGCCATGGCACCTTTGAGCATTTCGATGACACGATCCGCGGAATCTTCCTGCAAGCACAGTACGCGCAGCGCCGAGCAACGCTGGCCGGCGCTGTCGAAGGCCGAGGACACCACGTCGATCACAACTTGCTCGGTCAGTGCCGAAGAGTCGACGATCATTGCGTTCTGCCCGCCGGTTTCGGCGATCAGCGGAATCGGGCGGCCCTGGCTGTCGAGACGGCCAGCGATGTTGCGTTGCAGCAGACGCGCGACTTCGGTGGAGCCGGTGAACATCACGCCTTTGACGCGCTCATCACCAACCAGACCGGCACCGACGGTTTCACCGCGACCCGGCAGCAGTTGCAGCACGCCTTCCGGAATCCCGGCTTCGAGCAGCAAGCGCACGGCTTGCGCGGCCACCAGCGGAGTTTGCTCGGCAGGCTTGGCCAATACCGGGTTACCGGCAGCCAGTGCCGCAGCGACTTGGCCGCTGAAGATTGCCAGCGGGAAGTTCCACGGGCTGATGCACACCACCGGACCCAGTGGGCGGTGGGCGTCGTTGCTGAAATCGTTGCGCGCCTGCACTGCGTAATAACGCAGGAAGTCGACCGCCTCGCGGACTTCGGCGATGGCGTTGGCGAAGGTCTTGCCGGCTTCGCGAGCCAGCAGGCCCATCAGCGGCTGGATCTCGCCTTCCATCAAGTCAGCGGCACGTTCCAGAATCGCCGCGCGTTCGGCCGGCGGAGTGGCCTGCCAGATCGGTGCTGCGTTCAGCGCGCATTGAATGGCGTTGTCGACGTCTTCGACAGTGGCTTCCTGAACATGACCGACCACATCACGGTGATCTGCCGGGTTCAGCACTGGCGCAGGGGTTTCAGTGCTGGACGCGCAACCGAGCATCGGCGCAGCTTTCCAGTCGGTGTGGGCAGTGGCGAGCAAGGCGCAGGACAGTGATGCCAGACGATGTTCGTTGGCCATGTCGATGCCGCTGGAGTTGGCGCGCTCAGTACCGTACAGATCACGCGGCAACGGAATGCGCGGGTGCGGCAGGCCGAAACCACCTTCCACGGTCGCCATCTGCTCGATCTGCGCCACTGGATCGGCCACCAGCTCCTGAATCGAAATCGACTGATCGGCAATACGGTTGACGAACGAAGTGTTCGCGCCGTTTTCCAGCAAGCGACGTACGAGGTAGGCGAGCAGGGTTTCGTGAGTACCGACCGGCGCGTACACGCGGCACGGACGGTTCAGCTTGCCTTCGGAAACTTTGCCTACAACTTGTTCGTAAAGCGGTTCGCCCATGCCGTGCAGGCACTGGAATTCGTACTGACCGGGGTAATAGTTCTGACCGGCAATGTGGTAAATGGCCGACAGGGTGTGGGCGTTGTGCGTGGCGAACTGCGGGTAGATGACTTCCGGCACCGACAGCAGTTTGCGTGCGCAAGCGATGTAGGAGACGTCGGTGTACACCTTGCGGGTGTACACCGGATAGCCTTCCAGGCCTTCGACCTGGGCGCGTTTGATTTCGCTGTCCCAGTACGCGCCTTTCACCAGACGGATCATCAGGCGATGACGGCTGCGACGGGCCAGATCGATCACGTAGTCGATCACGTACGGGCAACGCTTCTGGTAAGCCTGGATGACGAAACCGATGCCGTTCCAGCCGGTCAGTTGCGGCTCGAAGCACAGGCGCTCAAGCAGATCCAGCGACAGTTCGAGACGGTCGGCTTCTTCGGCGTCGATGTTCAGGCCGATATCGTATTGCTTGGCCAGCAGGGTCAGCGACAGCAGGCGCGGGTACAACTCGTCCATCACGCGCTCGTACTGCGCACGGCTGTAACGCGGGTGCAGTGCCGACAGCTTGATGGAAATACCCGGGCCTTCATAAATCCCACGACCGTGGGAGGCTTTGCCGATCGAGTGAATGGCTTGTTCGTACGACGCCAGGTACTTCTGCGCGTCGTGTTCGGTCAGCGCCGCTTCACCGAGCATGTCGTAGGAATAACGGAAGCCCTTGGCTTCGAACTTGCTCGCATTGGCCAGCGCTTCGGCGATGGTTTCGCCGGTGACGAACTGCTCGCCCATCAGGCGCATGGCCATGTCGACGCCCTTGCGGATCATCGGCTCGCCGCTCTTGCCGATGATGCGGCTCAGCGACGAGGTCAGGCCGGCTTCGTTGTGCGTCGAGACCAGTTTGCCGGTCAGCAGCAGGCCCCAAGTGGCAGCGTTGACGAACAGCGACGGGCTGTTGCCCAAGTGCGGGTGCCAGTTGCCAGTGCTGATCTTGTCGCGGATCAGTGCGTCGCGAGTGCCCTTGTCCGGGATACGCAACAGCGCTTCGGCGAGGCACATCAGCGCCACGCCTTCCTGGGACGACAAGGAAAATTCCTGCAGCAGACCCTGAACAATGCCTGCACGACCGCCGGCACTTTTCTGGTTACGCAGTTTTTCCGCGATGGAGGCAGCAAGCTTGTTGGTGGCTTCAGCCATGGCGACCGGCAGGCGGGCCTGTTCGATCAGCATCGGCACCACTTCCGGCTCAGGGCGACGGTAAGCAGCGGTGATCGAAGCGCGCAGAACGGACTGCGGCAGGATGCTCTCGGCAAATTCGAGGAAGCATTGGTGGGCGTGATCGGTGTGGACTTCGCCTGCCTCATCGGCGTCCTTGGCGGTCAAACCGTTCAGCTCGGTCAGGGTTGCACCACCCTCGAGTTTCTCCAGGTAATTGAAAATTGCCTGCTTGATCAGCCAGTGCGGTGTGCGATCAATCGAGGTCGCGGCCGCCTTCAGGCGCTCGCGTGTCGGGTCATCGAGTTTGACCCCAAGGGTGGTGGTAGCCATATTTTTATCCTCATGGTTGCCACAGTTGCGTGGCATCAGCTGGCCGCAAGATTAGCCGCGCGCTGAAAGAGGTGCAACCGGGTGCAACCCTTTTTTTGTCGGAAAAATAAACGCTTCGTCAGGAATTATTTTCTGGTACTGAAGTGCCGCACTCGCTTGGTGCTTTTGCTTCTAGCAAAGCGCTCGGACTGCGCTAAAAGGGAGCAAAAACCGCTTATTTCTCGGTATATCCGACTAGGTGCAACTAATTCTCACGAAACTGGTTGCACCTTTTTTACTTTGTTGCATAGCATTCGCGCCCAAGGTGCAACCGGTATAAACCGGTGCATCGGCTGGTGGCTTTCCTGGGGAAACATCAGTCCTAAATGCGCGGGATCTGAAATCGTCTGCCAAACGTCGTCGTTTGCGTGCGGTTGATCACCGCTGCTACATAAAAACAAAGCCAGGGCGTAACTAATGAGCGTAAGCAATCCAACACTGATCACGTTCGTGATCTACATCGCAGCAATGGTGCTGATCGGCTTCATGGCCTATCGCTCCACCAACAACCTTTCTGACTATATTCTTGGCGGCCGTAGCCTGGGCAGCGTTGTTACTGCACTGTCTGCCGGTGCTTCCGACATGAGCGGCTGGTTGCTGATGGGCCTGCCGGGCGCCATCTACATGTCCGGTCTGTCCGAAAGCTGGATCGCCATCGGCCTGATCGTCGGTGCCTACCTGAACTGGTTGTTCGTCGCCGGCCGTCTGCGCGTGCAGACCGAGCACAACGGTGATGCCCTGACCCTGCCGGACTACTTTTCCAGCCGTTTCGAAGATAAAAGCGGCTTGCTGCGCATTATTTCAGCGATCGTGATTCTGGTGTTCTTCACCATTTACTGCGCATCCGGCATTGTCGCTGGCGCCCGTCTGTTCGAAAGCACCTTCGGCATGTCCTACGAGACCGCGCTGTGGGCCGGTGCTGCAGCGACAATTGCCTACACCTTCGTCGGCGGTTTCCTCGCGGTAAGCTGGACTGACACCGTACAAGCCACGCTGATGATTTTCGCGCTGATCCTCACGCCGATCATCGTGCTGCTGGCCACCGGTGGCGTCGACACCACGTTCCTGGCGATCGAAGCACAGGACTCAAGCAACTTCGACATGCTTAAAGGCACCACCTTCATCGGCATCATCTCGCTGATGGGCTGGGGTCTGGGCTACTTCGGTCAGCCGCACATCCTCGCGCGTTTCATGGCGGCGGATTCGGTGAAATCGATCGCCAAGGCGCGTCGCATCTCCATGACCTGGATGATCCTGTGCCTGGGCGGCACCGTGGCGGTGGGCTTCTTCGGTATCGCGTACTTCTCGGCGCACCCGGAAGTGGCCGGTCCCGTCACCGAGAACCACGAGCGTGTGTTCATCGAACTGGCGAAAATCCTCTTCAACCCATGGATTGCCGGTGTGTTGCTGTCGGCGATTCTGGCCGCCGTGATGAGCACCCTGAGCTGCCAGTTGCTGGTGTGCTCGAGCGCCCTGACCGAAGACTTCTACAAAACCTTCCTGCGTAAATCCGCTTCGCAACTGGAGTTGGTCTGGGTCGGCCGCGCCATGGTGCTGTTGGTTGCACTGATCGCGATCGCCCTGGCGGCCAACCCGGAAAACCGCGTATTGGGCCTGGTGTCCTACGCCTGGGCGGGTTTCGGTGCCGCGTTCGGTCCGGTGGTGCTGATCTCGGTAATCTGGAAAGGCATGACTCGCGACGGTGCACTGGCCGGTATTCTGGTCGGCGCAATCACCGTGGTGGTCTGGAAGCATTTCGAGGTGATGGGTCTGTACGAAATCATCCCGGGCTTCATCTTCGCCAGCCTGGCCATCTTCATCGTCAGCAAGCTCGGCTCGCCGACCACTGGCATGGTGCAGCGCTTCGAAGCGGCGGAAAAAGATTTCCACCTGAACAAGTAATTGTTCTGAGCTGACGCTCACCTGAAAACGGCCCGTTTCCTACAGGAGACGGGCCGTTTTTTATTGCCTGCAATTTCTTGCGGACACTGGAGAAACCTTTGGGAGCTGGCTTGCCAGCGATGAGGTCGACACATCCAACACATTGGGTGACTGACGCACCGCCATCGCTGGCAAGCCAGCTCCCACAGGGTTTGGTGGTGAAGTTGGGGATTTGTCTGTAGTCGAAGGCGCCGGTTTTTGCAGGGGCTTTCGTAAATGGAAGTAGGGCAAATCTGATTTCCCCGTCACCCACTCAATACCCCTTGCCCCTCATGCAGAATCGCCCGCCCTCACTCTGCAGAGAAACATCGGATGTTCGCGCCTGCCAATCAACCGCGCTTCACGTTGACCCTCGAAGGCGCCCAACATGACCTCAAGGTCCTTGAGTTCACGGGTAAGGAAGCCATCAGCCAACCCTTTCGTTTCGAGCTGGAGCTGGTCAGTGAGCGACCCGATCTGGACCTTGAAAGCCTGCTGCACTGTCAGGCGTTTCTGAGTTTTGATGCCGACGGTTCCGGCGTCCACGGTCAGATTTATCAGGTCGGGCAGGGCGATTCCGGGAAACGTCTGACGCGTTATCACGTAAGCCTGGTCCCGCGTCTGACGTACCTTGGGCATCGGATCAATCAGCGTATTTTTCAGCACCTCAGCGTTCCGCAAATCATTGAGCGGATCCTCAAGGATCACGCGATCCTGCGCGATGCCTTCCAGTTCCAACTCGGCAGCGACTACCCGCCGCGTGATTATTGTGTGCAGTACGCCGAGAGTGATCTGGCGTTCATCCAGCGCTTGTGCGCCGAAGTCGGCATTCATTACCACTTTCAGCACAGCCCGGAAGGCCACTTGTTGGTGTTCGGCGATGACCAGACCGTGTTTCCGCGACTCGCCGAGCCGACGCTGTATCTGCCCGGCAGCGGTATGGCCGGTGGCGCCCCGGCGATCAAGCGTTTCAACGTGCGCGTGGAAACCCGCAGCAGCGTGGTCACGCGGCGCGACTACAACTTCATCAAGCCGCGCCTGCAGCTGGAAAGTCGCGTTGACGGCGAGCAACGCCCGGTACTGGAGGATTACCACTTTCCCGGCCAATTCAACGACCGTGAAACCGGCAAACACCTCGCCCAGCGCGCGCTCGAAAGGCATGTTGCCGATTACCGTCAGGCCGAAGGCATCAGCGACGAATCCTCGCTGGTGTGCGGACATTTCCTGCAACTCACTGACCATCCGCGCCACGACTGGAATGATCTGTGGCTACTCACCGCCGTCGAGCACCATGGCCGTCAGCCGCAAGTGCTGGAGGAATCGGTCACCAGCGATGGGGAAGAATTCCAGGGTTACCGTAATACCTTTCTCGCCACGCCGTGGGCAGTGTTTTTTCGCCCGCCGCTGGGTCCGAAAAAACCGCGAATGCTCGGTTACCAACCGGCCGTTGTCACCGGCCCGAAAGACACCGAGATCCACTGTGATGAGTATGGCCGGGTCAAAGTGCAATTAGCCTGGGATCGTGATGGCGAGCTGAACGAGCATTCCAGTTGCTGGCTGCGCGTTGCCACCGGCTGGGCCCATGATCGTTATGGCAGCGTGCTGATTCCACGGGTCGGCATGGAAGTACTGGTCGGCTTCATCGACGCCGATGCTGACAAACCGCTGGTGATGGGCTGTCTGCCCAACGCCGCGACGCCGGTGCCGCTCGATCTTCCGGCCGACAAGACTCGCAGTATCTTCCGCAGCCAAAGCAGCCCTGGCGGCGGCGGTTACAACGAACTGCGCATCGAGGATCGCAAAGGCGCCGAAGAAATCTACCTGCGCGCCCAGCGCAACTGGACGCAGCACGTGTTGCACGATCAACAGGTGCAGGTCGATAACCAGCGCAGCATTGTCGTCACCGGCACCGCGCGGCATGAATTGAAGGCCGATGAACAACGCATCACCCACGGCCAGCGGCAAACCGCAGTGCGGCAGGACGATCACCTGACCGTGACCGGCGACCGGCATATTCGCGTCAGCAGTCAGGCGCTCAGTGCCAGCGGGCAATTTCATGTCAGCGCTGGCCAGCAAGTGGTCATCGATGGTGGTGCGAGCGCAACCATTCAGGCCGGTGGGCAGTGGATCAACATCGGCCCTGGGGGGATTTTCAGCAGCGTGCCGATCATGGTCGGTGGCGCACCGATGGTGCCCATGAGTGCCGCGCCCGTTATGCCGGGGTTGCCGGAGAAACTGGCGGCAGCGCCCGCCGCCATGCTCACGCCGGCACAGATCATGAGCCTGAAAGGCGATGCACCGTTCTGCGAAGAGTGCGCGCGGTGTAAGGAGGGTGTTTGTGCCGTCTGAATGTCTAGCGCCGTCGGCGTGGCTGGCGAACGTACCGCTGAAACCGTCGGAGCAATTGTTCGCGATTTTCAGCAAAACCAGCGACGCCAATCCATCCAGGGCTTGGCAAGGGGCGTCGAGCCCAATCTGGGCGGACACTATTTACGCCGAGTGGGATGCGGTGATGCCCTTCGT
Organism: Pseudomonas sp. PB103; assembly: GCF_009764635.1. Taxonomy (NCBI): domain Bacteria; kingdom Pseudomonadati; phylum Pseudomonadota; class Gammaproteobacteria; order Pseudomonadales; family Pseudomonadaceae; genus Pseudomonas; species Pseudomonas sp. PB103. Next base: position 113,854 of record NZ_RWIL01000023.1, read on the forward strand.
GGGAATTGTCGCTGTGGACAGTGAGTTTCTCGATTGGGTGGCGGCTACCGAGTCTGTTGATTGGGGGTGGCTGGCGGTTTCCTCGGCAAGCCTTGAAGCGGTGGTTGAGCATTTTCGCAGTCTGACTCAGGTGCTGATGCCGGACGGCAAAGCGGTGTTTTTCCGGTTTTGGGATGGGCGGTTTTTTTCGCCGATCCTGCAGTCCGAGGCGGTCAGCGCGGCGCAGTTGTTGCCGGTGATTTCGCGTGGGCTGATTAACGGTCAGGCCATTGATATTGGAGGAGCGGCGCCGGTTGGCGGGCGGGTGTTTCCATGGTGGACAGTGCCTGATTCGGTATTGGCGGCGGGCGGAGCTGATGTTCAGGTCGGTAATGCTGTGCCGTGGCTGAGTGAGGAACATCCGGCGTTGTTCGAGGCGTTTCCGGAGGCGGTTTTGCGCTGCAAGGTCAGGCAGTTTTTTCAGTTTTCGGCGTCGGAAGATTCGACGCAATCGGCGTTATTGGCGTTTTTGCTGGCAGAGTCGGTGTGAGTTTTCCGGGCGAAGGCTTCGGACGTTTCCTTCGAGTTGCGGCGGTTTTCATGAACTGGTGGGCGGTGGGTTGCAGGGATAGTCTTTTCGTTGTCACTGCGAGAGTGGTGGCGGGTGTAGGAACCCTGACAAATTCACCGTGCATCAGCGTCGACGTTTCATTACGGCACTTAAATTCGTGCCCGTAATATCTTTCACGGCGGCTGTGCGCGGGAACGCTTCGGCGTAGCTGAGTTTGGTGGGTTTCTCAGTTTCCTACTCTCGCGTACGGCTGCCACCCAAACCTGTAGGAAGGTCATTGGCAGGCTCATTTAACCTATTGAGGTGCAACTGATATGGCTAGGATTAAACCCGATCCACCCTACGAAAAGATCACTCCCCATCCCGCCAACCGCTTCATGGCCCTGACCAGCAATTGCAGCGACATGCCCACCCTGTTCGTCGACACCCACGCGCCCCTCGACATCCTCCTGGACGCCGCCAGCTACCGCCTCCGCGCCGTGGTTCAAGTGTTGGAGAACCTGTGCATGCGCGGCTCGGTCGAGTGCGATTCGATCATCCTCAGCGACTTCGCCATGCTCTGTGCGATCCCGCTGCGCGATGGCTGTGATGTGCTGGATGTTATTGGGCGCAGGTTGGGCGGCATGCCGTCCTGACGGCTCAAGATCAAAAGATCGCAGCCTGCGGCAGCTCCTACAGGGGTTATGTAGGAGCTGCCGAAGGCTGCGATCTTTTGACTCTCAAAAAGGCTCAATCAACAACGATGTAAGCATCCTGAGCCCGAATGAAACGGTCGAACGCTTCTGAGTTGTAAACCTGCAGGCAAGCATGGAAGACCATTTTTTCATCGGAGTATTTGCTGTTGGCGGAGGTCAGGTCATACGCCGCAGACACATGGTTCCTCGTCTCGTTATAGGGATCGTGCAGTACCTGCAGCGTGTCTTCATTTTGCAGGACGGTGTGCATGCCCTTGCCCATGAACGAGTAGGCACCGGCGGCCAATGCGATGTCTTTTCTCAGGGCGGATTGCTCATTGAATGGCGCCAGGAGGCAGTGGCTCAAGCCGTAATTTTTGAGTGATTGCCGGGCTTGATCGGTGTGGTTTGCGTCGGCAAGTGCGAGGTATGGGCCTAGTGCGCCGAGTAGGAAGATGAACGGGTGTCGCATGAGTTTTTGACTTCCTGTCGATCATGGTTAGCCAGTGTAACTGCATGATAGCGAAGCCCCTCACCCTAACCCTCTCCCGGAGGGAGAGGGGACTGACCGAGTCGGCTGGGTGAGGTACGCCGACTTGCGACTTCTGCAGCGTACTTTGCCCGGCCACGCTTGAGATCGCGGTGGTCTTTCAGGTCGACGTAAGCCGAGAGATCACCACAATCAGTCCCCTCTACCTCTGGGAGAGGGCTAGGGTGAGGGCCCGCATTTGCCCGCTCAGCCGCCAACCCCTGACTTGCCGCGCGGTAAAAGGTAAACTTTGCGCCCTTCGCAGGAGCAGCCATGAATTATCGTCACGCCTTCCATGCCGGCAATCACGCCGATGTGTTCAAACACCTGACCTTGACCCGTCTCATCGCCCTGATGTCGCGCAAGGAGCAGCCGTTTGCCTATCTCGACACACACGCCGGCATCGGTCTGTATGACTTGCAGGGCGATCAGGCCAATCGCACCGGCGAGTACCTGGAAGGCATCGCGCGTTTGTGGGAGCAGCCGGATCTGCCGGCGCTGACCGCCGACTACATGAAGGTGCTGCACGAGATGAACCCGGATGGCCAGTTGCGCTATTACCCGGGTTCGCCGGAGCTGGCGCGACGCCTGACGCGGCCGCAGGATCGGCTGATGCTCAACGAGAAGCACCCGGAAGACGGCGTGCTGCTCAAGGACAACATGGCCGGTGATCGTCGGGTCAAGGTGCATCTGGGTGAGGGCTGGCACGTGCCGCGGGCGATGTTGCCGGTGCAGGAGAAGCGTGCGGTGATGTTGATTGATCCGCCGTTCGAGCAACTCGACGAGATGCAACGTTGCGCGGCGTCGTTGAAAGAGGCGATTGGCCGGATGCGCCAAACGGTGGCGGCGATCTGGTACCCGGTGAAGGACCAGCGTGCGCTGCGTCGTTTCTATCAGGATCTGGCCGGGACCGGTGCGCCGAAGTTGCTGCGGGTTGAGTTGCTGGTGCATCCGCTGGACACGCCGAACAGTCTGAATGGCTCGGGGATGGCGATTGCCAATCCGCCGTGGGGGCTTGAGGAAGAATTGCGTGAGCTGCTGCCGTGGTTGTCGAAGAAGCTTGGGCAGACCCAGGGCGGGTGGCAGATGGACTGGTTGATTGCCGAGAGCTGATTAACGGCAAGATCAAAAGATCGCAGCCTGCGGCAGCTCCTACAGTGGAATGCGTTTTCCCATGTAGGAGCTGCCGCAGGCTGCGATCTTTTGCTTTCAGGCTTTAGTTACCCGCCAAACTCGCTGGCATGCACACGCCGGTGCCGCCAATCCCGCAATAGCCTTCAGGATTCTTTGCCAGGTACTGCTGGTGATACGCCTCGGCGAAGTACACGGTCGGCGCCTGTTCGATTTCGGTGCTGATTTCACCCAGACCGGCCTTCGACAGTTCAGCCTGATAGGTCGCCTTGCTCTTCAGCGCCGCATCCAGATGCGCAGGCGAGGTCGCGTAGATCACCGAGCGGTACTGCGTGCCGATGTCGTTGCCCTGACGCATGCCCTGCGTCGGGTTGTGCAGTTCCCAGAACATCGCCAGCAACTCTTCGTAGCTGACTTTATCCTTGTCATACACCACCAGCACCACTTCGGCGTGGCCGGTGAGGCCCGAGCAGACTTCTTCATAGGTCGGGTTCGGCGTGAAACCACCGGCATAACCGACCACCGTGCTGACCACGCCTTCACGCTGCCAGAAGCGGCGCTCGGCGCCCCAGAAGCAACCCAGACCGAAAATCGCAAAGTCGACGTCCTGGAAAAACGGGCCAAGCAGCGGGGTTTCTTCGAAGACGAAGTGCTTTTCAGGCAGGGTCATCGCGGTTTCGCGGCCAGGCAGAGCTTGTTCTTTAGTCGGGAGCACGTTTTTGTTCACCAGAATTTCCGAGCGCAGAACCATGATCGTTCCTCTCAGTCAGGATGGGATGTAAAAAGTCAGACCGCCAGTGTGCCCAATGATGCCCGACTCCGCACTACCCAATGTAGGAGCTGCCGCAGGCTGCGATCTGTTGATCTTGTCTTTAAAAAACAGGATCAAAAGATCGCAGCCTGCGGCAGCTCCTACATGAGGGGGGCGGGGGTTAGAGGCAGAGTGGGCCGCGCGGGTAGCGCTTGAGGGCCTGGATCAGTTCGGCGCCGGGGATTGGCCGGTCGAACAGGTAGCCCTGGCCGACGTCGCAGCGGTGCCGGCGCAGGAACGCCAATTGCTCGGCGGTCTCGATGCCTTCGGCCACGACCTTGAGCTTCAGGTTGTGTGCCATGGCAATCACCGCAGAGGTGATTTCCATGTCGTCCTGGTTGTCGGGGATTTCGTGGATGAAGCTGCGATCGATTTTGATGATGTCGATCGGGAATTTCTTCAAATAGCTCAGCGACGAATAACCGGTGCCAAAGTCATCCATGGCCAGGGTCAAACCCAGACGCTTGAGCTGATCGAGCTGCAAGTGCGTGTCTTCGGTGGCTTCGAGCAGCAGGCCTTCGGTCAGTTCCAGTTCGAGCAGATTGGCCGGCAGCGCTTCTTCCTTGAGGATGTTGGCGATAGAGGCGACCAGGTCCGGGTCGGAGAACTGCTTCGGTGAGAGGTTGATCGCCACTTGCAGATTGCCCATGCCCGCAGCGGTCAGCGCTTTGCTCATGCGGCAGGCCTGGCGCGCGATCCACTTGCCGATCGGAATGATCAGGCCGGTCTCTTCGGCGACGCTGATGAACTGATCCGGGCGGATCATGCCGCGTTCCGGGTGGTTCCAGCGCAACAGCGCTTCCATGCCCAGCAGACGACCGCTGCGCAGGCACAGTTTGGGCTGGTAGAACACGTCCAGCTCATTCTGGGTCAGGGCGCGGCGCAGGTTGTTCTCGACGAACAGTTTGTAACTGGCCTCGGCGTTCAGCGCCTCGGTGAAGACTTGCACCTGATGTTTGCCGTTGGCCTTGGCCTTGTGCAGCGCCAGACCGGCGTTGCGCATCAGGGTTTGCGGGTCGCGGCCGTGCAGCGGCGCGCAAGCCAGACCGACCGAGCCGGTGACGCTGATCAACTGGTTATCGACGAACATTGGTTTATCCAGCGTCGCCAACAATTGGTTGGCGATCTGCTGACCGGTCGCCAGATCGGTGTCGTCGAGCAGCACGGCAAATTCGTTACTGGCGAAACGCGCGAGGCTGCCGCTCGGACTAAGGCTGTTGCGCAGACGTCGGGCCAGGCTGATCAGCAGTTTGTCGCCGGTCTGGTGGCCGAGGCTGTCGTTGATCCGCTTGAAGTTGTCGATGTCGACCAGCAGCAGGCTGATCGGGGTATCGCTATCGCGGGCGAAGCGTTCGTCCAGATTGCGGATAAACGCCGGGCGGTTACCGAGGTTGGTCAGGTTGTCGGTGTAGGCCAGGCGCTCGATACGCTGCTGCGCCAGTTTGGTCTGGGTGATGTCTTCGTAAATGCCGATGTAGTGCGTCAGCTCACGGTTATCGCCATACACCTTGGAGATCGACAACTGGCCCCAGTACGGTTCGAGGTTCTTCCGGCGGCTCTTGAATTCGCCCTGCCAACTGTTGCTCTTGGCTAGCGCCGAGGGCGCGTCGAACAACAGTTCGCTGAGGTTCTCCAGGGCCGGCAACTCGGACAGGCGCTGACCGTGGACTTCCTCGGTGGTGTACTGGGTGATCGCGGTGAAGCTCGGGTTGACGTACTCGACCACGCCGTCGCAATTGACCAGCAAAAACGCGTTGGCGCTTTGCTCGACCGCACGCTGGAACAGGTGCAGGGCGCTGGTGGCGGTGCGGCGGTTGTGATTGTTGATGACTTGCGCGAACTGGTCGGCCAGCTCGCCGGCAAAGGCGATTTCATCGGACTGCCAGGCGCGGGTGACGCCGGTCTGCTCCAGGCACAACACGCCGACCACTTGGCCGTCGACACGGATGCTGGCGTCGAGCATCGCGTTGACGTCGCGCGGGCGCAGCGCCTCGGCCATCTCGCGAGTGCGCGGGTCGCGCATCGCGTTGTGCGCGTCGATCGCACGGCTGCTGTGCAACGCTTCCATGTAGTCGGGGAAACTGCTGATGTCGATCACGTCCGGCAGCAGGTATTCCTGCGTCGCGCGGTGGTACGCCGAGATCGGCACCAGTTGCTGGCCTTCGAGATTCCACAGGCTGGCGCAGTCGATTTCATAGATATCGCAGGCGCAGCGGGTGATCAGTTCGGCGGCTTCTTGCAGCGAATTGTGCGTGCTGTAGCGCTGACGGGCGAGCAGCAGAATCAAGTCCTGCTGGGCGCGCACGCGTTCCAGATGTTGCAGTTGCTCTTGCTGGGCGCGCTGGTTCAGCTCCAGGGCGATTTGCAGACGTGAATTCTGTGTTTCAAGGTCGACGGAAGGCAACGGCGACGCTTCATCCAGCGCCTCACCGACGGCCAACAAGTAGCCGCGCAGCAAATGGCGGTTATGTTGTTTATAGGCTTCGCCGAGTTCAAGGATGCTCAGTGCGCCGGCCGGGGTGTGCAGGGTGTAGCGCACCAGATAATGCGGGCTGGCGCCGAGTTGTTGCTGGATGGTGTCGTGCAGCTGATAGCGCGCTTCCGGCTCCATCAGGCTGGCGTAGGGGGCGCCGACCAGAGCGCACAGCTCGACAGCCGGTTGCCCGAATTGGCGTTCGCAGTTGGGGTCGAGGAACAGCATTGCCCAACTGGCTTCATTCAAGCGCTCGAAACGCAGCATGCCGAGCCGCGAGGGCACAGGCAACTGCGTCACTACCTCGGCCGCCATACGGCTGGCGGCATCGGGTTGGCTCTTCATGAAGGGAACTCGCTTGGAAATATGCTGAACGCGCCGGGCTCTCGCCCTCTTAAACGTTGCCTGCGGCAAGGTTGCATCATTGCGGCACTGACTGACAAGAGACATGAAGGCCAAGTGCTATAAGAATGTGTCGGCTGCGCTGAACATTTCTCCAGCGTGGGGGTGAAAAGAGCAAAAGATCGCAGCCTGCGGCAGCTCCTACAGGGCAACGGACCCCATGTAGGAGCTGCCGAAGGCTGCGATCTTTATGGCTTAGCGAAGCTTTATGGCAATTGACTGCAATTGTTTGCCATCACGATCATGGTAATTGATCAAAATATGATCAGCCTCAACCACCATGTGCGCAAAGTTATCCTCACTGATCACTTCGCTGGTCAATTCATGCGAATAGTCGCCTGCCGCCGTGCGTACCAGCGGTTGATCGAGGACAAACGTCGACGCCTTGGCGTACGGCAACAGTTTGCTGTTGCACAGCGGCGAAGACACCACGGTGTGAATTTCGAAATCAGCATCTTCGCTATGACTCAGCCGCGACGTCAGCGAACCGTGCACATCACCGGAAACCACCACGACATTTTTGATGCTGTGCGTGCGCACCGTTTCCAGCAGGCGCAGGCGCTGCTGGGCAAAGCCTTGCCAGGCATCGTCGCCATTCAGTTGGCGATCCGGGAAGAACATCACGCTGGTCACGACGAATTTGACCCGCGCCGTGCTATTGATCAGCCAATCGCACAAGGCCTGTTCCTGGGCTTCATCGAGGATGCGTGGTTCATCGCTCGACAGGTCGCGTCGGGTGCGCGTGTCGGTCACAAACCATTCGATATCGCCTTCGCTGAATTGATACCAGTAGTGCTCAAGCGAAGCATGATCAAGTTGCCCGTTAGTTGTCAGTGCGTACGCCGGGCTGTGGCTGACTTGATATAACTCATATGCGGCCATGGCATTGCGATATAACTCATCGTCTGCAGCGTCTGCATTCGCCGGCCAGTTGTCTTCGATTTCGTGATCGTCGAGGATCATGTAAGTTGATGTGCCGGACATCAGTCGTTGTATGCCTGGTTGCGAAAACGCTGCACGGTACTTGCACAGAATGTCTTTATAACTTCGGTCGGGGGCGATCAGGTTCAAGTCATCGGCATAAATCTGGTCACCGCTCATGACCGTTGCGCTGATCGGTGGTTGTGCGCCCTCGATCAATTGATTGATCGACGTGAAGATCCGGTCTCCCAGTAATGGCAGGATCGGTACGCCTGCTGTCAGTCGCAGATAGCGGCAAGATCCAAGAATATAAGCCCGTGCCTGCAAGGGCTTGCTGCATCGAGTGCGCAAGCGATAGAGCTCGCGGGGCCATTGCAGCGGCAGTTCTGCAACGCTGTCGACGGTGTGTACCGGGCTCATCGGGCAGAACCAGCCGGTTTGAAACTCATACTCGGTGTCCTCCTGCAAATCATTCAAGATGAACACGTCGGATAGATCGCGTGATTCATCAAGTTTGATAAACAGGGCGTTTGACCATTGCGCTGTATTACTGGCCCGATAACGCAGGCCGGCAAAGACTTGCAAGTTTTTTTGCAGTTCGCCACGGATAAATATGCGTGCGTGGTTAGTTGTCGTGTGGCCGATTATCGGGCCGACAGTGGGTTTTAACATGTTCGAATCCATTCGAATGAGTGACAAAGAATATATAAGTGGCAGACAAATAAGTAAGTTGTTCTGGTGGTGGCAAGACTAGTTGTCGGTGGGATAAAAAGAATGGCGCGAAGTTGACTGGAGCTGTAGCCGAAGTCAGCGGCTTATGTGGGAAAAGCCCCCGTCAGTAATCTTCAGGCAAAAAAAAGCCCCGCCAAACTGACGGGGTTGAGGTACGAGCGTGTGGCGCTCGAAAACGTGAAACGCAAGCGGCCCGCCGTTGCCGGAGGGCCGCTGGGGATTACAGCAGGATGGTGCGGATGTCCGCCAGCAGGCCGCCCAGGCGCTGGGTGAAGCGTGCGGCAGCGGCGCCGTTGATCACACGGTGATCGTAGGACAGCGACAGCGGCAGCATCAGTTTCGGCTGGAAGGCTTTGCCGTCCCAGACTGGCTGGATGGTTGCCTTGGAAACACCGAGGATCGCCACTTCCGGCGCGTTGACGATCGGCGTGAAGCCGGTGCCGCCAATGTGGCCGAGGCTGGAAATGGTGAAGCAGGCGCCTTGCATGTCGTCAGCGGTGAGCTTCTTGTCGCGGGCTTTGGCGGCCAACGCAGCGGCTTCGGCTGCCAGTTGCAGCAGGCTCTTCTGGTCGACGTTCTTGATGACCGGTACCAGCAGGCCATCCGGAGTGTCGACGGCGAAGCCGATGTTCACGTATTTCTTGCGGATGATCGCTTTGCCGCTTGGCGCCAGCGAACTGTTGAAGTCCGGCAGCTCCTTGAGCATGTGCGCGCACGACTTGAGCAGCAGCGGCAGGATGGTCAGCTTGACGCCGGCCTTCTCGGCAACGGCTTTCTGCGCCACGCGGAACGCTTCCAGCTCGGTGATATCAGCCGAATCGAACTGAGTCACGTGCGGGATGTTCAGCCAGCTGCGGTGCAGGCTCGATGCGCCGATCTGCATCAGGCGAGTCATCGGCACTTCTTCGATTTCGCCGAAACGGCTGAAATCGACGACCGGAATCGGCGGGATGCCCGCGCCACCGGTTGCGCCAGCAGCAGCGGCGGGGGCTTCCTTGGCCTTCTGCATCATCGCTTTGACGTAAACCTGCACGTCTTCTTTCAGAATACGACCGTGCGGGCCACTGGCACCGACAGCGTTCAGCTCGACGCCGAACTCACGAGCCAGTTGACGCACGGCTGGGCCGGCGTGAACTTTGGCGCCCGGCTTGGCAGGGGCGGCTGGAGCGGCAGCGGGTGCAGGCGCAGCGGCAGCCGGAGCAGCAGCGGCAGGAGCACTTGGAGCAGCAGCGGCGGCAGCCGGAGCCGGGGCAGCAGCAGGGGCCGCGCCTTTGACTTTCAGCTTGAGGATCAGGTCGCCGGTACCGACTTCGTCATCCAGCTTGATGGAAACACTTTCCACCACGCCAGCGGCAGGCGATGGAATTTCCATGCTCGCCTTGTCGGATTCCAGGGTGATCAGCGACTGGTCGGCTTCAACGGTATCGCCAGCCTTGACCAACACTTCGATGATCTTGGCTTTGCCGGCCGAGCCGATGTCCGGAACGTGGATGTCCTGAACGCTGTCAGCAACCGGAGCGGCTGGCGCGGCCGCCGGAGCAGGCGCAGCGGCAGCGGCCGGAGCAGCAGCCTGAGCCGGAGCGGCCGCAGCAGGGGCCGCAGCACCCGCCACTTCCAGATCCAGAATCAGGTCGCCAGTGCCGACTTCGTCGTTGAGCTTGACGCTGATGGCCTTGACCACGCCAGCGGCAGGCGACGGGATTTCCATGCTCGCCTTGTCGGATTCCAGCGTGATCAGCGATTGATCAGCTTCGACGGTGTCGCCGACCTTGACCTGAATCTCGATGATCTGCGCCTTGCCCGAAGAACCGATGTCCGGCACGTGCACTTGCTGAACCGAAGCGGCAGCAGGGGCAGCGGCTGGCGCGGCAGCAGCAGGAGCGGCGGCCGGTTTTTCTTCAGCCTTTTTAGCCGGTGCAGCAGCCGGAGCAGGGGCCGCTTCAGCGGCGCCCTCGACTTCCAGCTCAAGCAGTTCGTCGCCTTCTTTCAGACGGTCGCCCAGCTTCACTTTCAGGCTTTTGATGACGCCGGCTTTCGGGGCCGGCACTTCCATGCTGGCCTTGTCCGATTCCAGGGTCAGGATGCTCTGGTCGGCTTCGATACGGTCGCCGACCTTCACAAACAGTTCAATTACTTCACCTTCACCGCTGCCGATGTCAGGTACGCGAATGAGTTCGCTCACAAAATGTCTCCTCAGCAGTCCAGTGGGTTGCGTTTTTCCGGGTCGATGCCGAACTTGGTGATGGCTTCAGCCACAACCTTAGGTTCGATATCACCACGGTCAGCCAGTGCTTCCAGGGCTGCCAACACCACGAAATGACGGTCAACTTCGAAGAAATGACGCAGTTTCTTGCGGCTGTCGCTGCGGCCGAAACCATCGGTGCCGAGGACTTTGAATTCCTTCGACGGTACCCACTGACGGATCTGCTCGGCGAACAGTTTCATGTAGTCGGTAGAGGCGATGACCGGACCTTTACGGCCGTTCAGGCACTCTTCGACGTAGCTCAGCTTAGGCTTCTGGCCCGGCTTCAGACGGTTGCTGCGCTCGACAGCGAGGCCGTCGCGACGCAGTTCGTTGAAGCTGGTAACGCTCCACACGTCAGCGCCAACGTTGAACTCTTCACGCAGGATCTTCGCCGCTTCACGGACTTCACGCAGGATGGTGCCGGAGCCCATCAGCTGTACGTGGTGCGCCGCATCGCGGGTGTCTTCTTCGAGCAGGTACATGCCTTTCTTGATGCCTTCTTCGGCACCGGCCGGCATGGCTGGCTGCTGGTACGACTCGTTCATCACGGTGATGTAATAGAAGATGTCCTGTTGCTCTTCGGTCATCTTCTTCATGCCGTCCTGAATGATCACCGCCAGCTCGTAGCCGTAGGTTGGATCGTAGGTGCGGCAGTTCGGGATGGTCGCGGCCAGCAGGTGGCTATGACCGTCTTCGTGTTGCAGGCCTTCACCGTTCAGGGTGGTACGGCCGGCGGTGCCGCCGATCAGGAAGCCACGGGTACGGCTGTCGCCAGCGGCCCAGGCCAGGTCGCCAATACGCTGGAAGCCGAACATCGAGTAGAAGATGTAGAACGGCAGCATCGGCTGGTTGTGGCTGGAGTACGAAGTACCGGCAGCGATGAACGAGCTCATGGCGCCTGCTTCGTTGATGCCTTCTTCAAGGATCTGACCTTTCTGGTCTTCCTTGTAGAACATCACCTGGTCTTTATCGACTGGCTCGTAGAGCTGGCCGACGGACGAGTAGATGCCGAGCTGACGGAACATGCCTTCCATACCGAAGGTACGGGCTTCGTCCGGGATGATCGGAACGATGCGCGGGCCGATTTCCTTGTCCTTGACCAGTTGCGCGAGGATTCGCACGAAAGCCATGGTGGTGGAAATTTCACGGTCGCCGGAACCGTCAAGGATGGCCTTGAGAGTGTCCAGGTCCGGAGTCGGTACGCTGAAGCTTTGTGCGCGGCGCTGTGGAACGAAACCGCCCAGTGCAGTGCGACGCTCGCTGAGGTAGCGGGCTTCGGCGCTGTTTGGCTCTGGCTTGAAGAACGGCAGGTTCTCCAGCTCTTCGTCCTTGACCGGGATGTCGAAACGATCGCGGAACAACTTCAGGCTGTCGACGTCGACTTTCTTGGTGTTGTGCGCAGTGTTTTTCGCTTCGCCGGCACCGGTGCCATAACCCTTGATGGTCTTGGCGAGGATAACGGTAGGTTGTTCTTTGTGGTTGACCGCTTCGTGGTACGCCGCATAGACCTTGTACGGGTCGTGGCCGCCACGGTTGAGTTTCCAGATCTCGTCGTCGGACAGATCAGCAACCATCGCCTTGAGTTCTGGCGTGTTGAAGAAGTGCTCGCGAACGAACGCGCCGTCTTTGGCTTTGTAGTTCTGGTACTCGCCGTCGATGACTTCGTCCATACGACGTTGCAGGATACCGTCGACGTCTTTGGCCAGCAGTGGGTCCCAGAAACGGCCCCAGATGACTTTGGTCACGTTCCACTGAGCACCGCGGAACACGCCTTCGAGTTCCTGGATGATCTTGCCGTTGCCGCGAACCGGGCCGTCGAGGCGCTGCAGGTTGCAGTTGATGACGAAGATCAGATTGTCCAGCTTCTCGCGGCCGGCCAGGGAGATCGCGCCCAGGGATTCCGGCTCGTCGCACTCGCCGTCGCCCAGGAAGCACCAGACTTTCTGTTTGCCCGGCTGGATGAAGCCGCGGTGTTCCAGGTACTTCATGAAGCGTGCCTGGTAGATCGCCTGGATCGGACCCAGACCCATCGATACGGTCGGGAACTGCCAGAAGTCAGGCATCAGCCAAGGGTGCGGGTAGGACGACAGGCCCTGACCGTCGACTTCCTGGCGGAAGTTGTTCATCTGGTCTTCGGTGATGCGGCCTTCCATGAACGCACGGGCGTAAACGCCTGGCGAGGTGTGGCCCTGGAAGTAGATCAGGTCGCCGCCGTGTTCGTCGGTCGGGGCCTGGAAGAAGTAGTTGAAGCCGATGTCATACAGGGTCGCACTGGAAGCGAAGCTGGAGATGTGACCACCGAGGTCGGAATCTTTCAGGTTCGTACGCATTACCATGGCCATCGCGTTCCAGCGCACCAGCGAGCGAATGCGGCGTTCCATGAACAGGTCGCCAGGCATGCGTGCTTCGTGGGTTACCGGGATGGTGTTGCGGTAAGGCGTGGTGATGGCGTAAGGGAGCTGCGAACCGCTACGGGTTGCGAGTTCACCCATACGGGTCATCAGATAGTGAGCACGGTCTTCGCCTTCTTTGTCGAGAACCGATTCCAGGGCGTCCAGCCATTCCTGGGTTTCGACGGGATCGAGGTCTTGCATGGCTTGCTCCAGGGCGGAAAGGCTTCCAGAATCGGTTGCCTGAGTTTGCGACTGGCCTTGTGGGCAGACGATTTAAAATTCTTGGATTGCCGACAGGTTGTTCCGGCGGCGTGTAGTTTTACTACAAATCTTCCGGCATTTCAGCCTTTCGGATGTATAGACGAGTAGTAAAACTACAGATGAAAGGCTTGTGGCCTCCGACTGCGTTGTGAGAATAATCGTTAAGGTTGGTCGATTACCATCCGTAAAAGGTGAAACTTTGATGCTGGATGCTAAAGAAGAAGAAATTTCAGCTATTTCTAACTTTTGTTCGACAGTCCTTCACGTAGCGGGTTTTCAACATTCACTACAAGCGGCCATTTACACGCCGATCAAGGATAGACCATGACCCTGCCCGTGCTTGCCGAACTGCCTGCCATTCTCCTGCCGTTGGTCACTCGATCCGAGCAGTCGTTCCGTACGGCCGTCGCCGAGCTGGAAAACGATCACGGCTTCGCCAACTGGACGCCAGAGCGCTGGGCGCAGTTCGCCCGCGTCACCGCTGCCAGCGAGTTTGTCATTGAACAGAGCGTTCGTGACCCTTTGATGTTGCTTGCGCTGGTGCAGTCCGGCGAACTCGACCGACCGTTCGCACCGGGTGAATTGTGTGCGCAGATTTCCTTTGCGGTGAACGCGGCACAGACCGAAGACGAACTCGGTCGCGCCCTGCGTCGCCAGCGTGCACGCCATCAAGTGCGGATCATCTGGCGTGATCTCAACCGTCAGGCCGATCTGGTGCAGACCTGCCGCGACCTCTCGGACATGGCCGACGCCACCATCGACCAGGCTTATCAATGGCTGTACAGCCGCCATTGTGAACAATTCGGTACGCCAACCGGCCGCCGCAGCGGTGAGCCGCAGCAAATGGTCATCCTTGGCATGGGCAAGCTTGGCGCGGTCGAATTGAACCTGTCTTCCGACATCGATTTGATTTTCGCCTACCCCGAAGGCGGCGAGACTGTGGGCGTGAAGCGCTCGCTGGATAATCAGGAATTCTTCATTCGTCTTGGCCAGCGCCTGATCAAGGCGCTGGATCCGATGACCGTCGACGGCTTTGTGTTCCGCGTCGACATGCGCCTGCGCCCGTACGGCTCGTCCGGCGCGCTGGTGCTGAGCTTCAATGCGCTGGAGCAGTATTACCAGGATCAGGGCCGCGACTGGGAACGCTACGCGATGATCAAGGCGCGGGTAGTGGCTGGTGATCAAGTCGCGGGTGCGCAGTTGCTCGACATGCTGCGCCCGTTCGTTTATCGGCGATACCTGGACTTCTCGGCGATCGAGGCGCTGCGCACCATGAAGCAGTTGATCCAGCAAGAAGTGCGGCGCAAGGGCATGGCCGACAACATCAAGCTGGGTTCCGGCGGGATTCGTGAGGTCGAGTTTATTGCTCAGGCCTTCCAGTTGATCCACGGTGGCCGCGACTTGAGCCTGCAACAGCGTCCTCTATTAAAGGTGTTGAGCACGCTGGAGGGGCAGGGTTATCTGCCGTCGGCGGTGATCAGCGAATTGCGTGAAGCCTACGAATTTCTGCGTTACACCGAGCACGCGATTCAGGCGATTGCCGACCGCCAGACGCAGATGCTGCCGGACGGCGCGCAGGATCAGGCGCGCATTGCCTTTATGCTCGGGTTTGCCGATTGGGATGCTTTCCACGAGAAACTGATGTTCTGGCGCGGCCGCGTCGCTTGGCACTTCGCGCAGGTGATCGCTGATCCCGACGAGGAAGAAGGCGCCGAAAGTGAAGTGGTGGTCGGCGGTGAGTGGCTGCCATTGTGGGAAGAGGCGCAGGACGAAGAAGCGGCTTGCCGGCAGTTGGAAGAGGGTGGTTTTGCCGATGCCAGCAAAGCGCTGAAAGCGTTGGCCGGTTTACGTGGCAGTCCGCAATTGCGCGCGATGCAGCGGTTGGGGCGCGAGCGTCTTGATGCGTTTATTCCGCGCCTGTTGGCGCAGGCGGTCGAGCATGCCAATCCGGATCTGGTGCTTGAGCGTGTGTTGCCGTTGGTGGAAGCGGTCGCTCGGCGTTCGGCTTATCTGGTCTTGCTGACGGAAAACCCCGGAGCGCTGCGCCGCTTGCTGACGCTGTGTGCGGCGAGCCCGTGGATCGCAGAGCAGATCACTCGCTTCCCGCTGCTGATGGATGAATTGCTCAACGAAGGGCGCTTGTTCAAGCCGCCCTTGGCGCCAGAGTTGGCCGCCGAGTTGCGTGAGCGTCTGACGCGAATCCCCGAAGACGACCTCGAACAACAAATGGAAGCCCTGCGCCACTTCAAACTGGCGCACCGCTTGCGCGTCGCCGCCTCGGAAATCGCCGGCAGCCTGCCGTTGATGAAAGTCAGCGATTACCTGACCTGGCTGGCCGAAGCGATTCTCGAGCAAGTACTGGCCCTGGCCTGGCGCCAGACTGTGGCCAAACACGGCACGCCGCTGCGCACCGACGGCACCTTGTGCGATCCCGGCTTCATCATTGTCGGTTATGGGAAAGTCGGCGGGCTGGAACTGGGGCATGGTTCCGATCTGGATCTGGTGTTTATCCATGACGGCGATCCACAGGCGGAAACCGACGGCGCCAAGCCGATTGATGGCGCGCAATTCTTTACCCGGCTGGGCCAGCGGATCATTCACTTGCTGACGGCGCAGACCAACTCGGGTCAGCTCTATGAAGTGGACATGCGTCTGCGGCCGTCCGGTGCTTCGGGGCTGTTGGTGAGTTCGCTCGGCGCGTTTGCCCGCTATCAGGAAAATGAAGCGTGGACGTGGGAGCATCAGGCCTTGGTGCGTGCGCGGGTGCTGGTCGGCAGTCAGGATGTCGGTCAGGCGTTCGAGAAGGTTCGTGCGCAGGTGTTGGGCAAATCCCGTGATCTGGCCAAGTTGCAACAGGAAGTCAGCGAGATGCGCGCGAAGATGCGCGACAACCTCGGCACCAAGAGCACCGCGGCCGGCACCGCGGCGAATGCCTTCGACGCCACGGCGCCGTTCGACCTCAAGCAGGACGCCGGAGGTATCGTCGATATTGAATTTATGGTGCAATACGCGGCCCTGGCGTGGTCGCACAGCCATCCGCCGTTGCTGCGCTGGACGGATAACATCCGCATCTCGGAAGAGCTGGAGCACGAAGGGCTGATGCCTGCCGAAGACGCCAGCCTGTTGCGCGAGGCCTACAAAGCCTACCGCTCCGCCGCCCACCGGCAGGCCTTGCAGAAGGACCCGGGGGTGATTGCAGGCGACCAGTTTGTCGAAGAACGGCGACAGGTGTTGCGGATATGGAAAGAGATGGGGCTAAGCTGAAACACGGATGTGTGGACGAATGCAAAACCCTGTGGGAGCTGGCTTGCCAGCGATAGCGGAGTATCAGGCAACATTGATTTTGGATGTGCCGGCCCCATCGCGGGCAAGCCCGCTCCCACAGGGATCTGCGTTGAAACGTAGATGTTGGAACGTATGCAAAACCCTGTAGGAGCTGGCTTGCCAGCGATAGCGGCGTGTCAGGCAACATTGATTTGGATGTGCCGGCCCCATCGCGGGCAAGCCCGCTCCCACAGGGATCTGCGGTGAAATGCAGATGTTGGAACGAATGCAAAATCCTGTGGGAGCTGGCTTGCCAGCGATAGCGGCGTGTCAGGCGACATTGATTTTGGATGTGCCGGCCCCATCGCGGGCAAGCCCGCTCCCACAGGGATCTGCGTTGAAACGTAGATGTTGGAACGAATGCAAAACCCTGTGGGAGCTGGCTTGCCAGCGATAGCGGCGTGTCAGGCAACATTGATTTTGGATGTGCCGGCCCCATCGCGGGCAAGCCCGCTCCCACAGTGATCTGCGTTGAAACGTAGATGTTGGAACGAATGCAAAACCCTGTGGGAGCTGGCTTGCCAGCGATAGCGGAGTATCAGACGACAATAATGTTGAATGTGAAGACCCCATCGCGAGCAGGCTCGCTCCCACAGTAGATCTACAGTGTTTGTAGAATTCTCGAGGCGGGGAGGCGTAAATGCCTCCCCGGTTCGTTTTTGGAAACCACATGAATATTCTGATCGTTGGGCCCAGTTGGGTCGGTGACATGGTGATGGCGCAGACACTGTTTCAGTGTCTCAAGCAGCGCCACCCGCAATGCGAAATCGACGTGCTGGCCCCCGAGTGGAGCCGGCCAATCCTTGAACGCATGCCCGAAGTGCGCCAGGCCTTGAGCTTCCCGCTCGGCCACGGCGCGCTGGAACTGGCGACGCGTCGGCGCATCGGCAAATCCCTGCGCTGTCAGTACGATCAGGCGATCCTGCTGCCGAACTCGCTGAAATCAGCGCTGGTGCCGTTTTTCGCCGGCATCCCGAAGCGCACCGGCTGGCGCGGCGAATTCCGTTACGGCCTACTCAACGACGTGCGCACCCTCGACAAAGAGCGCTATCCGTTGATGATCGAGCGTTTCATGGCCCTGGCCTATGAAGCGAACGTCGAGCTGCCGAAGCCCTATCCGCGCCCAAGCCTGCAAATCGACCCGGTGACCCGCGAAGCCGCACTGGCCAAATTCGGCCTGTCCCTCGATCGTCCGGTGTTGGCCCTGTGCCCCGGCGCCGAGTTCGGCGAGTCCAAACGCTGGCCGTCCGAGCACTACGCCAAAGTCGCCGAAGCGCGTATTCGCGAAGGCTGGCAGGTCTGGTTGTTTGGCTCGAAAAACGATCACGCGGTCGGCGAAGACATTCGCGCCCGGTTGATCCCTGGCCTGCGCGAAGAATCGGTCAACCTCAGCGGCGGCACCTCGCTGGCCGAGGCCATCGACCTGATGTCCTGCGCCGACTCGGTGGTCTCCAACGATTCTGGTCTGATGCACGTTGCCGCCGCCCTGAACCGTCCATTAGTGGCGGTCTACGGCTCGACTTCGCCGGGTTTCACTCCGCCGCTGGCCGAGCACGTTGAAGTCGTCCGTCTGGGTCTCGATTGCAGCCCGTGCTTCGACCGTACCTGCCGCTTCGGCCATTACAACTGCCTGCGCCAGCTGATGCCGGACGCGGTCAACGATGCCTTGCAGAAATTGCAGGGCTCCGTGGTCGAGGTTCATTAAGTTGCGGGTACTGCTGATCAAGACTTCATCGCTGGGCGACGTGATTCATGCGTTGCCGGCGCTGACCGACGCCGCCAGGGCGATCCCCGGGATCAAATTCGACTGGGTCGTTGAAGAAGGCTTCGCCGAGATTCCGACCTGGCACCCGGCCGTTGGCAAAGTGATTCCGGTGGCGATCCGCCGCTGGCGTAAAAACCTCTGGAAAACCATCACCAGCGGCGAGTGGAAACGCTTCAAGCAAAGCGTTCGCGCCAACAAATACGATTTGGTCATCGATGCCCAAGGCCTGCTGAAAAGCGCCTGGCTGACCCGCTACGTCAAAGCGCCGGTGGCCGGGCTCGACAAAGGTTCGGCCCGCGAGCCGATGGCCGCGCGTTTTTACGATCGCAAACTCGCCGTGGCCCGTGGCCAACATGCCGTCGAACGCGTGCGCCAACTGTTCGCCATCGCCCTCGGTTACGACCTGCCAAAAGGCCTGGGCGACTACGGCCTCAACGTCGAGCGTCTGGTCGAACTGCCACGCAAAAACGCATTCGTAGTGTTCCTGCATGGCACCACGTGGGACACCAAACACTGGCCGGAAAGCTATTGGCGCGAACTGACCGAACGCGTCGGTTACCTCGGCGTCGGCGTCAAACTGCCGTGGGGTAATCCGCAGGAAAAGGCCCGCGCCGAACGCATCGCCGCCGGTTTCAAACATGCCGAAGTGCTGCCGAAACTCAATCTGGCCGGCGTCGGCAAAGTCCTCGCCGGGGCGCAAGCCTGCGTGGCGGTGGACACCGGCCTCGGCCATTTGGCGGCGGCACTGGACGTGCCGACCATTTCGCTGTTCGGCCCGACCAACCCGGGCCTGACCGGCGCTTACGGCAAACTGCAGATTCATCTGGCCAGCGACTTCCCGTGCGCGCCGTGCCTGCAAAAGAAATGTACCTATCAACCGACCGCGCAGGATGCCCGTCAGTTTGACCTGAAGCGTGAACAGCCTCTGTGCTTCACGCGTCTGAACCCCGAGCGTGTCGCCAGCCGACTGAGCACGTTGTTAATGGCTGAGGAGCTGCGCTGATGCAATTGGCATTCGTCCTGTACAAATATTTTCCGTTCGGTGGCTTGCAGCGCGACTTCATGCGCATCGCCCTCGAATGCCAGAAACGCGGGCATCAGATCCGCGTCTACACGCTGATCTGGGAAGGCGACGTGCCGCCCGGTTTTGAGGTGCTGGTGGCGCCGGTCAAAGCCTTCTTCAATCATCGTCGCAACGAAAAACTCAGCGCATGGATGGCAGCGGATCTGGCCAAGCGCCCGGTTGATCGCCTGATTGGCTTCAACAAGATGCCAGGGCTGGACGTCTATTACGCCGCCGACGGCTGCTTCGAAGACAAGGCGCAGAACCTGCGCAACTCGCTGTACCGTCGCTGGGGCCGCTATCGCCACTTCGCCGAGTACGAGCGCGCGGTGTTCGCCAAAGACGCGAAGACTGAAGTGCTGATGATTTCCGAAGTGCAGCAGCCGCTGTTCATCAAGCATTACGACACGCCGCTTGAGCGCTTCCACTTGCTGCCACCGGGCATCGCTCAGGATCGTCGCCGTCCAGCGGATGCTGACGAAATCCGCGCAGGTTTCCGCGCTGAATTCAACCTGAAGGATGACGAACTGCTGCTGGTGCAGATCGGTTCCGGCTTCAAGACCAAGGGCGTCGATCGCAGCCTGAAAGCGCTGGCCGCATTGCCCGCTGAACTGAGAAAGCGCACCCGGCTGTTTGTAATCGGCCAAGATGACCCCAAATTATTCCAGATGCAGAGTGCAACTTTAGGTCTGGGCGATAACGTGACGTTCCTCAAAGGGCGCAGCGATATCCCGCGTTTCCTGCTCGGCGCCGATCTGTTGATCCACCCGGCGTACAACGAAAACACCGGTACCGTGCTGCTTGAAGCGTTGGTCGCTGGGTTGCCGGTGTTGGTCAGCGCAGTCTGCGGTTACGCCCATTACATTGCCGAGGCCGACGCCGGGCGAGTGCTGGACGAACCGTTCGATCAAGCGCAGCTGACGCACTACCTGACTGAAATGTTGAAGGACGACGCTGCACGCGCGGCCTGGAGCCGCAATGGTCTGGCCTTCGCCGAGACGGCCGACCTCTACAGCATGCCGCAACACGCGGCCGATGTGATTCTGGCGGAGCACGCTTAATGAAGTTGATGCTGGCTGAACCGTTCAAAAGCCTTTGGGCCGGACGCGACCCGTTCGCCGAAGTCGAAGGCTTGCAGGGCGAGGTATACCGCGAGCTGGAAGCACGCCGGACACTGCGCACGGAAGTCGACGGCAACGGATTCTTCGTCAAGATTCACCGTGGCATCGGCTGGGGCGAAATCTTCAAGAACCTGCTGACCGCCAAGCTGCCGGTACTCGGCGCGGGTCAGGAGTGGAAGGCTATCCAGCGTCTGCAGGAAGTCGGCGTGCCGACCATGACCGCCGTCGCGTACGGCGAGAAGGG
The DNA here is from genome assembly GCF_009764635.1 of Pseudomonas sp. PB103. Lineage (NCBI taxonomy): Bacteria > Pseudomonadati > Pseudomonadota > Gammaproteobacteria > Pseudomonadales > Pseudomonadaceae > Pseudomonas > Pseudomonas sp. PB103. Next base: position 134,493 of record NZ_RWIL01000023.1, read on the forward strand.
CAGCAACCCGGCGGATCAGCACTCGTTCATCGTCACCGAAGAGCTGGCGCCTACCGTCAGCCTTGAAGACTTCAGCATCGACTGGGTCAAGCAGCCGCCGGAGCCGAAACTCAAGCGCGCGCTGATCGCCGAAGTCGCGCGCATGACCGGCATGATGCACCGTGCCGGCGTCAATCACCGCGACTGCTACATTTGCCACTTTCTGCTGCACACCGATAAACCGGTGACCGCAGACGATTTCAAGCTTTCGGTGATCGATCTGCACCGTGCCCAGACCCGCGCGAAAATCACGCAGCGCTGGCGCAACAAGGATCTGGCCGCGCTGTACTTTTCCGCGCTGGACATCGGTCTGACTCGCCGCGACAAGCTGTGTTTCCTCAAAGGCTATTTCCAGCAACCGCTGCGGCAGATTCTGGCGGAAGAAGCGCCGTTGCTGAGCTGGCTCGAAGGCAAGGCCAACAAGCTCTATGCGCGTAAACAGCGCTACGGGGATGCGCTCTGATGGCGGGCTGGATTCTGGAGCCGCAATACAGTGAACTCGCCGAAGATTTTGGCAGCCTCGAAGCGGTGTTCGCCCTGCAAGGCGAACGGCTGACTCGCGATCCACTGTCCGAAGTCGTCCGTGTCGAGCGTAACGGCGTCAACTATTACGTCAAACGCTACGTCGGCGCCGGTAAAGGCTTGCGCCGTTACCTCGGCAAGCCGCGGGTGAAGATGGAATGGCAGAACCTCAAGCGCTTTGCCAAGTGGGGCATTCCCACCGCCGAAGTGGTGGCCTGGGGCCTGGAGCGACGTGGCGCGGCGTACGACCGTGGCGCGATGATCACCCGCGAATTGCCGCGCACCGAAGACCTCTCGGCGCTGGCCGAGCGCAACGATCCCAAGCTCAAGGATCGCGCCTGGGTCGATGGCGTCAGTCGGCAACTGGCCGCTTACACGCGGACCATGCACGATCACCGCTTCACCCATAACGATCTGAAGTGGCGCAACCTGCTGATCGACGATCAGGCGCAGTTGTTTTTGATTGACTGCCCGAACGGTGATTTCTGGCGCGGTTTCTGGCTCAAGTACCGCATCACCAAGGATCTGGCCTGCCTCGACAAGGTCGCCAAATATCATCTGTCGAGCACCCAGCGCCTGCGCTTCTATCTGCAATACCGTGGGCGTGATCGCCTGAATGCCGCTGACAAGAAGCGCATTCGCCACGTGGTGAGATTTTTCGAGGGACGCGAATGACTGATTTTCTGGCCGCTGAAGACCGTGCGCTGCTTGAGCGCCATGGCCTCGGCACCTTCGACGCGCTCTGGGCCAAACAGCTTGAAGCGGTGGACGAGCCGAACACCGATGGTGGTGGCTGGAGCAGCGTGTTTCGCCTCGAACTGGAAGGTCACGCTTATTACCTCAAGCGCCAGAGCAACTACCTGACGCGCACCTTGCACGCGCCATTTGGCGAGCCAAGTTTTGCCCGCGAATTTCGCAACATCAGCCGCTACAACACGCTGGGGATTCCGGCGTTGCAAGCGGCGTTCTTCGGGCAGCGCAAGGTCGACGGTGAAGTCCGCGCGATCCTGCTGACCCGCGCCCTTGATGGCTGGGATGATCTCGATTCGTTGTTGCAGCGCTGGTCGGAACTGACCGCCACGCAGCAATCGGCGATCCTCAAGGCCTGTGGGCAACTGGCGCGGCTGCTGCACGGCTTGCGTCAGGTGCACGGTTGTTTTTACCCGAAACATATTTTTTTGCAGGCCGACGGCGCTGAATATCGCGCGCAGTTGATCGACCTGGAAAAGACCCGGCCCTTGTTGTTCGGTCAGCGCGACCGGGTCAAGGATCTGGAGCCGCTGCTGCGCCGTGCGCCGCAGTGGAGCGAGGCGCAACTGCGCGAATTGCTCGCGGCCTATGTTGATCAACCGAGCGACAGTTCGCTGGTCGACAGTTGGGTTACGCGTCTGACCGCAAGACGCAGTCGCAAGGAGACCCGCTGATGCAGTTGTCCGACCTGAAAAACGCCGGGCGCACGCCAAGTATGCCGTTGACGATTGCCCTGGCCGATGCCGCCGGGCCTGCCGATTTGCAGCTGCTAAGTCTGCTGCGGGTGCTGCCGGGGCAGCGTTATGTCGGTGCCGGTGTTTGGCGCGGTCGGCCGGTGCTGGCGAAATTGCTGGTCGGCAGCAAGGCGGCGCGGCATTTTCAGCGTGAACTCAATGGCGTGAAGCTGCTGGCGGCGCAAGGCCTGACCACGCCGCTGCTGTTGGCCGATGGCTTGAAGGAAGGCGAGGGCGGCTGGCTGCTGTTCGAATTCCTTGAAGATGCTGAAAGCCTTGGCGATGCCTGGCAACAGGTCGAGTCGTTGCCGGTGCTGGCGGATGAACAATCGGCGGTGTTGGGCGACGCGCTCGGCGCGATTGCGCAGTTGCACAGCAAGGGCCTGTGGCAGGAAGACCTGCACCTGGACAATCTGCTACGTCACGGCGGTGAGTTGTATTTGATCGACGGTGCGGGCATCTGCCCGGAAACCGCTGGTCAGCCATTGTCGCGGCAGAAAGTGCTGGAAAACCTCGGGGTGTTTTTCGCCCAGTTGCCCAAGGCGCTGGAGCCGTTTACCGAAGAATTGCTGGTGTATTACCTGCTGAGCAACGCCGAGCACGCGCTGCCGCTGGAAGCGTTGCAGAAGCAGATCGACAAGGTGCGCACCTGGCGTCTGCGCGATTACCTGATCAAGGTCGGTCGCGAGTGCACGCTGTTTGCCGTGCAGCGCGGAGCGTTCGCCTTGCGCGCTATTCGTCGCGAAGAAGAGGCGGCGATGGTGCCGGTGCTGGAGCAGGCCGATGCGCTGCTCGATCAGGGCCATTTGTACAAGACCGGTGGCGCCGCGAGTGTCGGCAAGGTCGACGTGGCCGGGCGCAAACTGGTGATCAAACGGTACAACATCAAGAATTTCGCACATTGGCTCAAACGCTTCTGGCGCCCAAGCCGCGCCTGGCATTCGTGGCGTGAAGGCAATCGCCTGGCGTTCCTCGGCATCGCCACGCCGAAGCCGCTGGCGGTACTGGAAAAACGTTTCCTGTGGCTGCGCAGTCGTGCCTACCTGATCACCGAATACCTGCCGGGCCCGGACATCATCGAGCGCTTTGCGCCGTATGTTGAAAACGGCGAGGCGCCGGAATCCGAGTTGCAGGCGCTGGATCAGTTGTTCGCGCGCCTGATCGCCGAACGCATCAGCCATGGCGATTTCAAAGGCCACAACCTGTTCTGGCAGGACGATCGCTGGGCGCTGATCGACCTCGACTCGATGTGCCAACACCGCTCCCTCGGCAGCTTCGCCCCGGCCTACGCCCGCGACCGCGCACGCTTCATGCGCAACTGGCCAGAAAGCAGTGCGCTGTATCAAGTGATAGATCAGCGTTTGCCGAAAAGTATTGATCGAGTCTGAAGATTTAAAAGATCGCAGCCTTCGGCAGCTCCTACATTTGGAATGCGATTTCCTGTAGGAGCTGCCGAAGGCTGCGATCTTTTGATCCTCACCGCTGTTCGGCAAATAGCTCTGGGTCATTCCCGCCACGTTTACGCTATAATCCCGCCCTTTAGCTGTCTCTCGCCCGGTGCGAGGGCACATCAATTTTCAAGGCGCATCGCGCCTGCATGCAGACTAAAGAGGCTAGACCCCTGTGGCATTGACGATTCTTGGCCTGTCCGGCGCCCTTAGCCATGACCCTTCAGCCGCCTTGTACATCGACGGCAAGTTGGTGGCGGCGGCTGAGGAAGAGCGCTTCGTACGCGATAAGCATGCAAAGAACCGCATGCCCTACGAATCGGCGAAGTTCTGCCTTGAGCAGGCTGGCATCAAGCCGTCCGACGTTGACGTGGTGGCGATTCCGTTCGCACCGATCAGCCTGTTCGGCGAGGCGCGCTGGCACTACGCCAAGCGCTACTGGTACGCACCGGATCGCGCTCTTGACGCGATTCTGATGGGCAACCGTCGCTACAAGCGCTATCGCAACAAGATCGTCTGGTGCCTCGAGCAACTGGGTTTCGATCCGAAAAAGATCAAGATCGAGCCGGTCGAGCACCACTTGGCTCACGCCTCCAGCGCCTACCACTGCTCGGGTTTCCAAGAGAAAACCGCGATCCTCGGCATCGATGGCAAGGGTGAGTACGCCACGACCTTCTTCGGTTATGGCGAAAACGGCAAGATCCACAAGATCAAGGAATTCTTCGATCCGGACTCCCTCGGCGGCCTGTACGGCGCGATCACCGAGTTCCTCGGTTTCGAGATGCTCGACGGTGAGTTCAAAGTCATGGGCATGGCGCCGTACGGCGATGCCAGCAAATATGACTTCTCGCGTCTGGCCTCGTTCGAGAACGGCGAGCTGGTGATCAACACCGACTACGCCAACGTGATCGGCCTGCGTCGCTACAAAGAGAAGGGCAAAGGCTTCTACTTCTCGCCGAAGCTGATCGAATGGCTGGGCCCGAAACGCGAAGGCGACATCGCTGACGAGCCGTACATTCACTACGCCGCGAGCATGCAAGCGCTGTTCGAAAAGATCTCGCTGCAGATGATCGACCACTACCTGGGCGACATCCTCAAGGAAACCGGCAAACTCGCGTTCGCCGGCGGCTGTGCCTTGAACGTCAAGCTCAACCAGAAAATCATCGCCCGCGATGACGTTAAAGAATTGTTCGTACAACCTGCGTCCGGCGATGCCGGCACCGCTGTTGGCGCCGCCGCTTACGTGTCGCACGCCCGTGGCGTACCGGTCGAGAAGATGGAACATGTCTACCTCGGCCCGTCGTACAGCAACGAAGACGTGATCGCCGCGTGCGCCCGTCACGAGAACAAACCGACCTGGCGCAAGCTCGACAACATGCCTGAGCAGATCGCCAAGATCATGGTCGATGGCAACCCGGTGGCCTGGTTCCAGGGCCGCATGGAATTCGGTCCGCGCGCACTCGGTGGTCGTTCGATCATCGGCTGCCCGAGCATTCCTGGCGTGGCTGACCGCATCAACCACCAGATCAAGTTCCGCGAGCGCTGGAGGCCTTTCTGCCCGTCGATGCTCGACACCGTTGCGCCACAGATGATCAAGATCGATCACCCGGCGCCGTTCATGACCTTCACTTTCGAAGTGGCGGATGAGTGGAAAACCCGTGTGCCGGAAGTCGTCCACGAAGACGGTACGTCCCGTGCCCAGGTGCTCAAGCGCGAATACAACCCGCGCTACTACGACATGATGAAAGCGCTCGAAGTCCTCACCGGCAACGGTGTGTCGCTGAACACCTCGCTCAACCGTCGTGGCGAACCGATGATCTGCTCGCCGACCGACGCGCTGAACATGTTTTTCGGTTCCGATCTGCAGTACCTGATCATGGAAGACATTCTGGTGGTCAAAGAGGGCGCAAACGCTTATGACTCGCTCGGCTGAACGCCATGTGCTGCAGTTCTGTCACGGCTATGACGGGCCGTTCCTCGACTGCGCACGGCAGTACGCCAGCCTGTTCGCGGGCACCGGTTATCGAGTGACCACGGTCTTTCTGACCGGGGCCGCCGATAGCGAGGTGGCCGCAGCGTGTGCCTCCGATGAAGTGTTGTTCATGGAATACAGCTCCAAGGCCATTCGTGGCCTGAAGCTGGGCGCCATCGGCGATCTGCGCAAGATCGCCGCTTCACGCAATTTCAGTTTCTGCATCGCCCATCGTTTCAAGCCGATCTACATCGCCTTGCTCGGCACGTCGCTGCCGGTAATTGGCGTGCACCACGCGTTTGGTGATTACCAGCGCCGTACGCGCAAGCTGTTTGCGCACATTTTCCGTAAACGTCTGAGCCTGCTCGGTGTGTCCGACGCGGTGCGTGACGACATGCGTCGTTGCCTGCCGAAGTGGCCGCAAGCGCGAATTCAGACGCTGTACAACCGTATCGATCTGCCTGCCCTGCAATTTGCCCAGGTGTCCGCCCGCGAAGCTCGCGAGACGCTCGGTCTGGCGGCGGATGCGTGGATTGTCGGCAACGTCGGTCGACTGCACCCGGACAAGGATCAGGCGACATTGCTGCAAGGTTTCGCCGCCGCGCTGCCGGGGTTGCCCGAGAACAGCCAACTGGTGATTCTCGGCAAGGGTCGGCTGGAACAGGATCTCAAAGAGCTGGCGCTAGAGCTGGGTATCGGCGATCGCGTGCTGTTCCTCGGTCAGGTGCCGGACGCACGCAATTACTTCCGCGCCTTCAATGTTTTCGCGCTGAGCTCCGATCACGAACCGTTTGGCATGGTGCTGCTGGAGGCCATGGCCGCCGGCGTACCGTTGCTGGCCACGGCGTGTGGCGGGGCGAAGGAAGTGGTCGAAGGCGTGGGCATTCTGTTCCCGCTCGGCGATGCCGAACACCTTGCCCAAGGCCTGCAACATTTGGCCGGTATGGATGATCAACAGCGCCATCAGTGCGCCGAGATGATGCTCGACCGTCTGCGTGAGCAATTCTCCGACCGTGCGGTGCGCGACACCTTCTGGCGTCTGCCGCAAGTTATCGATCTGGCACCGAGGGGCTGATGCTCAACCGATTCCAAGGCTGGCGCGAACGTGGCTGGTCGCCCGTTGACGCCTCGACCTATGCAACCACCTGGCAGCGTTTTGGCGGCAGTGTCGCCACGCATCCGTTGGTGGTTGAGCGTCTGGCCGATCTGGCTGGCATCCCGGTGCGCTATCTGGCCTGGGAGCAGCAAGGCGAAATCAAAGCGGCGATCCCGACCTGGGGCCGCGATCTGGCTCTGTCCAAGGACGTGCTCAAGCGCAACGGCAAAAAAGGCCTGTTCGATCTTGGCAATGCCGAGCTGATCCTGCCGGCCGCCGTCGATGCCCAAGCCCCGCTGCGCCATCGCGCGCGCTACCTGTCGGCGCTCAATGAAACCCGCTTCAGCGGCATGAAGTTGCAGACCGAGCAACTGGCCATGGCCCGCACCCCGGAAGAACTGTCGAAGAAGTTTCGCTACAACCAGCGCCGCGAATTGCGTCTGCTGGAAGAGGCGGGCGGCGTGGTGCGTCCTGTCAGCGACTTCTCCAGCGTCGAGCTGGCGGCGATCTACTGCGATCTGTTTCAGCGCCGCTGGGGTTTCCCCGCTACCGGCGCAGCGCGTATGGCTGATGTCATCGAGCTGCTGCGCGAGCTGCTGATCGGTTCGGTGATCTTCCTCAATGATGCGCCGATCGCGATTCAACTGGTGTACCGCGTTGAAGCGCCGGAGTGGATCAGCGTCGAGTACATCAATGGCGGCGTTGACCCCGAAACCCGTGAATTCAGCCCCGGCAGCGTGTTGAGTTTCCTCAATACGCAAAGCGCCTGGGAGCATGCGCGCGCGCTGAACAAGCCGTTGCGCTTTTCCTTCGGTCGCGCCGACCGTGAATACAAGGATCGCTGGTGCAATCCTGTGCCGGTGTTCACCGTATGAGCCCGCCCATGAGCCGCAAACAGCAACTGCTCAAGCGCCACCGGCGTAATAAACGTATCGGCCTGCTGATCGCATTGATCGTGTTGATCGCGATCGGTGTGCTGGTCGCCTGGTGGTTGCCGCTGCTGCTGGCGGTGGTCGGCTGGATCGCCCATGAAGCGTGGTTCGCCGATCACCTGTTTTATTCGCCGAAAGACGATTACCAGTACAGCTTTCCACCGTATACACCGCAGCCAAAGGTGCATCTGAACGGCGAGCAATTGCGCCTGGACGAAGGCGTGATGCTGGTGGATGACGCCACCCTGATTCTCTCGGTGCAGGTCAAAAGCACGTGGCTGGGACGCTTCTTCGACCCGCGCATCGAGCTGGTGGGCGGCACGAATCCTGACGCGCAAACCTTCGAACGCGGCGTCAACGGCCTGCGCTATCTGAACCTCAGTGGTCAGGCGCAAGCCTTGTCGCAAGGCGGGCTGCGCTTGCGCGGGCGCTTCTGCCGCTTATCGGGCGAAGCGGTTCTGTGGGCGCTGGAGCAAGCGGACTATCGTCGCTCGCGAGTGATGGTAATCGCCCCGCACGCCGACGACGCCGAACTCGCGGCTTACGGCTTGTACAGCCAGGCCGATGAAGCCTGGATCGTCACCCTGACCGCCGGCGAAATCGAAGCCGAGCATTATCAGCAGATGGGCCTGAACAAGGTCGAAGCCGCGCGGCTCAAGGGCCGGTTGCGCGCCTGGGACAGCCTCGCCGTGCCGCGCTGGGCCGGTGTGCCGGCGGAAAACTGCGTGCAGCTCGGTTATTTCTGTCTGCAACTGGCAGCGATGCAGGCGGCGCCGAATCAAGCGATGGCTTCACGCGAAGCCGATCTGAGCGATACCCGCCTGTTCCGCCAGTTGAACCCGTTCAGCTTGCCGAGCGATGTCGATGGCGCGCCGACCTGGAACAATCTGCTGGCCGACCTGCGCGAAGTGCTGCTGCGCGCACGTCCGGACGTGATCGTCCTGCCGCATCCGACGCTTGATCCGCACCCCGATCATATTTGCAGCCAACAAGCCGTGTTGCAGGTGCTCAGCAGCCTCGACTGGCAGCCAACACTGCTCGGTTACGCCAACCATCTGCACGACAACGATCGCTGGCCGATGGGCAATGCCGGTGACGGCATCGCGCTGCCGCCGGCTTTCGACGCCGCCGTACCCATGCAGCCGTTGTGCCTGCCACTGACGGTTGAGCAGCAACGTGACAAGGCCATGGCGCTGGGCATGATGCATGACTTGCAGCCGCCAGCACCGTTCAAGCGCCGTTTGCGCCGCGTGATCCAGCGTTTGCTGGCCGGTCGCAAGCCGTCGGTGTACGGCGAAAACGAATTTTTTCGAAAAGCGGTCAGACGCCAGGAATTGCTTTGGCTGCTGAAACCGGGTGAATCAGGCGTCAATCGGGGAGAGTTATGAGTCAACGGTCGAAGGTGCTGCAGTTGCAGCCTGACTACAACGTCAAAGCCCATGATTTCGCCGACCTTGCCGAGCAGATCGTCAAGGCGCTGCCGTCGGATCGTTATGAGATCACCGCTGCGTTTCTGCGTGGCAAACCCGCACCTGGCGAGCCGGTCAGCCGCGCCGATCGTTCGGTGTATTTCGAGTTTTCCGACAAATCCCTCAAAGGCATGCGCCTGCGCGCGATGTGGGAGCTGTACAAGTTCTGCCGCCGCGAGAAGTTCGACGTGGTCATCTGCAACCGCTTTAAACCGGTGAACATGATGCTCACCCTGAATCGCTGGTTGAAGGTGCCGCTGTGCATTGGCATCTCCCACGGTTTTGGCGAGTACGACCGCTTCTATCGTCGTCGTCAGACTCAGCGTTTGATCGACCGCCACTGGCGCTTCGTCGGTGTCTCACCGGCGGTTAAACAATACCTGCTGGACTGCGATTGCGGGTTCACCGACCAGAACACTTACGCCATCACCAACGCCATCGATATCGAACAGGCCGAAGGCTTGCAGCACAGCCGCGAAAAAGCGCGCGAGCTGCTCGGCATCGACCCGGATGTGCGCCTGATCGGTGCGCTGGGGCGGCTGGTCTCGGTCAAGGGCCATACCTATCTGTTGCAGGCCTTTGCCGCGCTGAAAGACAAATACCCGAACACCCAGTTGGCAATCATCGGTGCCGGGCGCCTGCAAGCGCCGCTGGCCGCCGAGATCGAGCAACTGGGCCTGAGCGGTCGCGCGCACTTGCTGGGTTTCAAGGAAAACGCCCTGCAATACGTGCGTGCCTTTGATCTCTGGACGATGCCGTCGCTGGCCGAAGGTTTGGGTCTGGCCTTGCTCGAAGGCATGAGCGGGCACTTGCCGGTGATCGCCTCGAACGTGCCGGCGATGTTGCCGCTGATCGAAGGCGCTGGCGGTCTGGCAATTACGCCCAAGGATGTACCGAGTATTGTCGCGGCGCTGGATCAGTACCTCGCGTTGTCCGATGACGAACTCAAGGCCAAGGGCGAACAAGCCTACCGCTATCTGCAGGAACAGCATGACATCGAGGTGTTCCGTCAGGAGTATCTGGACCTGATCGACTCTGGCCTGGAACAAGCGCGCAAGGTGCAGCCATGAGCGAACAGGAAGCCATGAGCGAAGCCAATGCCCTCGTCACCGTGATCATCGCTTCGTACAACCACGGCCCGTATATCGAGGAAAGCATTCTCAGCGTCCTCAAACAGACCTACCAGAACATCGAACTGCTGGTGATCGATGACGGCTCGACGGATGACAGCGTCGAGCGCATCAACGCCTTGCAGGCGCAGTACGGTTTCGATTTCCGTGTGCAGCAGAATCAGGGCCTGACCAACACGCTCAATGGCGCCATCGCGCGCGCGAAGGGCAGCCTGATCGTGCCGTTCGGCTCAGACGACATCATGTACCCGGAGCGCATCGCGACTCAGGTGGCGTACATGGACGGCAAGCCAGAGGTCGGGATTTGCGCCGGCAACATCGAGTTGATGGACGCCGATGGCAATCTCTACCCGGAAAAACGCCAGCGTCGCGATGTGCCGTTCCGTCGCCTCGACTTCGATGACATGTTCCTTGAGCGCAAGCCTTACCCGCCGGCCCCGACCTTGATGATCCGCCGCGAAGCGCTGGACAAGGTTGGTGGCTTCGATCCGACGATTCGCCTCGAAGACCTGTACATCGAATTGAAGGTGACCCGTGCCGGTTACTTCATCGACGGCTTGAACGTGGTGATGGCGCGCTATCGCAAGCACGCCACCAATTCGTACAAGAATCACCGCTTCATGATCGAAAGCATCCTGCGCATCTATGCGTTGTTCAGCGATCATCCGCTGTACGACGAAGTGCGTTACAAGGCGCTGAATTCGATGTTCCTCAAGACCGCTAACCGCAATCGCAAGCTGGCCCGCGAGCTGCTGGCGCAGATCCCGTTCAAGGCGTGGAACAAGAAGACCTGGCGCGGTCTGGGGCGTTTGCTGTTTTCGCCGCTGGAAAAGGACTGAAGCCGCTGCCGCTCGCGATCAGCGAGCGGCTTTCTCCGACAGGCGCTTTTCGCCTTTCTGGCGTTGGCGCAGCCAGTGCAGGAGTTTCTTGCCGGCGGCCATTCCTGGCAGTTCGATGTACAGGAACGTCGCGCTGCTGATCACAATCAACAGGCAGGTACATGCCGCCACCAGCGGCAGGTAGACCCACGCTTCAGTAGCGTCCAGGTTCAGCATCAGCGGCAGGCGCTGCACCATCAGCCACAGTACGAAACCGTGCAGCAGATAGGTGCTGTAGCTGATCTCGCCGAGCCAGCGGATGCTGCGCGGCTTCAATACGCCGAACAGGGAATTGCCGGAAGCGACGATCACGAAGAACAACGACAGCAGAAACAGCGGCGCTGCCTTGAACGCACGATTGAACGCGGTAAAGGCGATCACCAGTGCCAGCAAAGCGATGAACCCGGCCAGACGCGTGCGGCTCCACGCCACCAGCGCGGGTCGACGAATCCAGTACGCCGCGGCGATACCGCCGAGAAAGCTGGCGAGGAAATGCTTCTTCAGCGAGTGCTCCCAGCCCACGACCTGATACAGGGCGTAAATGCCGACCAGGCACAGCACTACTTGCAGCCAACTGCCGCGATAGATGAAGACCAATCCGGCCAGCGGCAGTGCCAGATAGAAAAACACCTCATAAGCCAGCGTCCAGGTGACGTTGGAAATCAGCATGCCGGTCTGGGGGTATTGGTTGATGTCGGGTCGGTCGAAGGTCAGCCACGCCAGAATCTGCTTGAACAGTTGTACGCCGGGCTCTTTCAGTTCCCAGTTCTGCAGATGGAACACGGTGACGAAGACGATCAGCATCAGCGGCAGGTACAGCGGATACAGGCGAAACACGCGCGAAATCCCGAACGCCAGCCAGTCATGCTGTCGACCCTGGGCCAGCAGGCGATTCCAGAACAGAAACCCGGTGATCATGAAAAACAGCGCGACGCTGCCCTGACCCAGCATCGAGTAAAAGTTGCTCGGCGGAAACTCGAACACCCCGGTGCGCAGGAAAATCCAGGTAATGACCGAGTGGTGCACGAACACGCCAAACGCCAGGTAGCCGCGCAGACCATCGATGCTTGCATAGCGGCTTTCGCCGGAATGCTGCAGGTGACGGGCAATTTTTGGCACCGCGCGCAACAACAGCGCAGCGGATACGATCGCCAGCAGATAGGCTGCCAGCGCAATCAACGGGTTGGTTTCGTTCATCAATGAACCTGGGCCGGAGTGTTGCCGGCCAGCACTTGCTTGTGCAGATTATCCACAGCGGATTTCGACGCCATCGTGGCGTACCCCTGAAGCAGCGCTTCGAAGTGATCCTCGAACAGCCAGCGCTTGTCGACGGTGTAACGTTGCATGTGGCGCAGATTGCGCTGACGCAAGGACAGACTGAGCGGGGTAGGGTAGACCCGCAGATCGGCCAGATCAATCAGGCCGAATTCGCCATCCTCCAGCACCAGTACGTTGCCCAGATGCAGCGAGCGGAAGTACACACCCTTCTCATGCAGTTGCGCCATGAACTTGCCAAAGCGCTCGACCAGCGCCTGGCGAACCGCGGGCGCGGTGATGCTTTGCAGCACCTGGCGCAGCGTGTGGCCCGGCAACGGTGCGTAATGCACCGCGCTGCTGCCGTCGGCCAGGCGATACAGATTCAACACCTGCGGGGTAGGAATGCCCATCTGGCGCAATTGTTCGCTATTGACTGCAAAGCGTTCGGAATACGGGTTGAAGCTGCCCGAGGTGTACCAGCGGCGACGGCGGAACAGCTTGAGGAACGTGCCGTCGTTCAGGCGCAGGACTTTCGGGCCGAGGCCGTCCTCTTCAATGATTTGCGCCTCGCGACTCATGCCTTGCAGGTCGGTTGCCGAGAGCTTTTGCACCGGCAAGGTGAGCAGGCGGCGTGCGCGCTGATTGATGCTCAGTGCCGCGATCAGTGCCAGCGGGATCCACAGCAGGAACCAGTGCTCCTTGGGCCGCGAAATGATCCCGCCGCCCTCGGTCAGCCCGGCGCCGATACCGAACACCAGCAGGGTCGAGGCCATGATCAACAGCGGCTGCACACGCTGGCGCCAACTGCTGAGCAAGCCCCAGGCAAGGAAGAACAGCCACGGCAGCAGCCCGAAGATGCCGACGTAAAACAGCACGCCGAGGACAAAGCTGTGCGGTTCCTGAAAGTTGTAACCGACGCCCGGGTCGATCGCCAGACTGGCGTTGTAGCCATGGCCGATCCACGGATGTTCGCCGATCAGGTGCAGAACCTGTTGCCAGATTTCCAGCCGGTAAGAGTCGCCTCGTTCGATGATCATCTGCGAAAAAGCGGTCAGCACTGCAATGCCGCTGGCTGCCAGCGCTGCCAGCAAACCCAGCGAACGCCGATTCCAGCAGATGAAGCAGAGCCACAGCGCGGCCATGGTCAGCGCCACCAGTGGCGTTCGGGAGCCAGTGCCAATCACCGCCATGAACATGATTGCCATGGCCGGCACGCTGAGCCACATCATCTGGCGGCGCTTGCAGGTCATGGTCACGGCCAGCCAATAGGCACTGAAAAAACCGAACAGGTGCGAACTCAGCAGCGGGTTGTCGAAGGCTCCGCCACCCACCAGGCGCATGCCAGGTTCGTAGACCCGGGCGAACTGGAACAGGAAAAACGTCGTGGCAATCAGTGCGACCAGGGCGGCGGTAAACAGCAGCGGTTGCAGGATGTCATTGCGGTACCGCACCAGCAGATAAGAGCCGGCAAACAGCAGCAAGGTGTGCAGCGGCGGTTTGAACATGCCGCCGACCGGTTCTCCGCCAGGCCCCCAACTGAGGCTGAGCAAGGCCCAGGCGACAAACAGCAGAAGGGCGATGAAGATCGGCTCGCGCAGCAGCTCTTTGAGCTCGCGCGGACGCAGGCACAGGGCAATCAGCGTGGGGATGCTGAACAGCCCGTAAAACAGTTTGTGATGCAGACTTCGGCCCGGCAGGAAAAACAGCGCGCACAAGAGCAAGAGATAGCCGGTGGGAAGAATCCACAGGCTAATGAAATCGAAGACTCGATTGGACGTACTGCTGAAGCCGCGAAGTTGCATGCTGTGAGATTCAATCCTGAAGTTGATCGACCATTCGGATGATGGCTATTTGATGCTGAAAAAGTTGCTTAACAATAACAGCCTTTCGCCGATTGCCAGAACCCTGAAGAAGCTGTGCTAAAGTCAGCGTCCTTTTTATCGACTCTCGCGTGATATGACCGACTCCAGTCCTGCCGCAAGCCCTTCGAGCTTGAAAATCTACTTCCGCCTGCTCGGCTATGTCCGGCCGTACATCAGTCTGTTCCTGATCAGCATCGTCGGATTCCTGATTTTCGCCTCGACCCAGCCGATGCTTGGTTACATTCTCAAGTACTTCGTCGACGGCCTGTCGAACCCTGAAGCGGTGCTGTTTCCGACCGTACCTTACCTGCGTGACCTGCAATTGTTGCAGGCTGTTCCGCTGCTGATCATCCTGATCGCCGCGTGGCAGGGGCTGGGATCTTATCTGGGCAACTACTTTCTGGCCAAGGTTTCCCTCGGCCTGGTGCATGACCTGCGCGTGCAGTTGTTCAACAACCTGCTGGTCCTGCCCAACCGCTACTTCGACAAGCATAACTCCGGTCATCTGATTTCGCGTATCACCTTCAACGTGACAATGGTCACGGGGGCGGCAACAGATGCGATCAAGGTCGTAATTCGTGAAGGCATGACCGTGATCTTCCTGTTCGCGTCCCTGCTGTTCATGAACTGGAAACTGACGCTGGTGATGGTCGCGATCCTGCCGCTGATCGCCGTGATGGTGCGTACCGCGAGCAAGAAATTCCGCAAGCAGAGCAAGAAGATCCAGCTGGCCATGGGCGACGTCACTCACGTGGCTTCGGAAACCATCCAGGGCTATCGCGTAGTGCGCAGCTTCGGCGGTGAAATCTACGAAGAAAAACGCTTCCTCAAGGCCAGCCAGAGCAACACCGACAAACAGCTGCGCATGACCCGCACTGGCGCGATTTACACGCCGATGCTGCAACTGGTGATCTACAGCGCCATGGCGGTGCTGATGTTCCTCGTGCTGTACCTGCGCGGTGACGCGTCGGCCGGTGACATGGTGGCTTACATCACCCTGGCGGGCCTGCTGCCGAAACCGATTCGCCAATTGTCCGAAGTCAGCTCGACCATCCAGAAAGGCGTGGCCGGTGCGGAAAGCATTTTCGAACAACTGGACGTGACGCCGGAAGTCGACACCGGCACCGTCGAGCGCGATGCCGTGACCGGTCGTCTGGATGTGCGTAACCTGAGCTTCACCTACCCGGATACCGAGCGTCAGGTGCTCGACAACATCAGCTTCTCGGTGGAACCGGGGCAGATGGTCGCGCTGGTCGGTCGCTCCGGCAGCGGCAAGTCGACGCTGGCCAATCTGATTCCGCGCTTCTATCACCACGACAAGGGCGAGATCCTGATCGACGGTGTGGAAGTGGAAAACTACAAACTGCTCAACCTGCGTCGTCATATTGCTCAGGTGACCCAGCACGTGACCCTGTTCAGCGACACCGTGGCCAACAACATTGCCTATGGCGATCTGGCCGGCGCGCCGCGTGAGGACATCGAGAAAGCCGCGCGTGATGCCTATGCCATGGACTTCATCGCGCAACTGCCCCAGGGCCTCGACACTCAGGTCGGCGAGAATGGCGTGCTGCTTTCCGGCGGCCAGCGTCAACGTCTGGCGATTGCCCGTGCATTGCTCAAGAACGCGCCGCTGCTGATTCTCGACGAGGCCACCTCGGCCCTCGACACCGAGTCCGAG
The DNA here is from genome assembly GCF_009764635.1 of Pseudomonas sp. PB103. Lineage (NCBI taxonomy): Bacteria > Pseudomonadati > Pseudomonadota > Gammaproteobacteria > Pseudomonadales > Pseudomonadaceae > Pseudomonas > Pseudomonas sp. PB103. Next base: position 150,260 of record NZ_RWIL01000023.1, read on the forward strand.
CGTCATATTCAGGCGGCACTCGATCAAGTCATGAAGGGTCGCACCACGCTGGTGATCGCGCACCGTCTGTCGACCATCGAGAAGGCTGACCTGATTCTGGTCATGGATCAGGGCCGTATCGTCGAGCGTGGCACCCACGATGAGCTGCTGGCGCAGAATGGCTACTACGCACGTCTGAACGCCATGGGCCTCGATGCCCCGGCTGAAGACATCGCCTGAGAATGTTCACGCGGCCCTGTAGGCGCTGCCGAAGGCTGTGATCTTTTGATCTGTTTTTCTAGAAGCAAGATCAAAAGATCGCTGCCTTCGGCAGCGCCTACAGGGAAAATGCGTGGCAACTGTGGGACGTTGTTTGTATCCAGACCTTTACCCTTCCTGACCAAACCGGAATAAAACCGGGCACCGCGCTTGTTAAGGTTGCTGAACGAACTTTGACATCTATCGAGTGGGCCATCCCCCTCGCGCGGGTACTCTCATGTTGCAACGCTATTTGTGGAAACTGCTGCCCAAACCGCAACGGGCGTTTTTGCTTGGGCGTCTGTCGGTGGTTGACCGGCAAGTGGTCAACAAATCGATGTCGGCCAGCCTGAGGTTCCCGAAGGCTTTCCAGCAGCACGCGTGCCTGTTCATCCACGTGCCCAAGTGCGCCGGCAGCAGCGTCTGCGAGGCCATGTTCGACGGCTGGCGCCCCGGGCATTTGCCGTTGTACTGGTACGAAGAGCAATTCCCCAGGCAGTTTTCGACCACCTTCAAGTTTGCCTTTGTGCGTGACCCGCTGGAGCGGGCCTACTCGGCGTATGCGTTTCTGCGCGGTAACGAGTTGAGTGGTCGCGATCACGCCGCGCAGCAATTGGTCCGGCAGTTTCGCGACTTCGATGACTTCGTCGCACGCTGGTTGCATCCCGAAAACATCACGCGACAATTGCACTTTGCCGCGCAAACTGACTTCCTCACCGATTCCCTCGGGCATCTGGCGTTGGACTTCATCGGCTATCAGGAGCATCTGCAGCGCGATTTTCATTTGGTCTGCGAACATTTGGGCGTGGCGGGCCGGTTGCCTCACCTCAACAGTTCTCGACAACGCCAGCCGATGCCTGCGCGACAATTCTGCACGGCGCTCACCCGGCAACGGGTACGTGAGGTTTACGCCCGTGACTATGAATTATTGGGCTACGAATAAGGGGCAAGGTGTTTGCAACTGTCGTTCAGCGTGTGGCGGGTGCTGTGCTCAAAAAATGAGCAGAAAACCCACCTGTTTCATCCTGTTGCAGCCTGCGCGCAAGCCGGCGCCAACCCTGTGTTAATATCGCGCCCCTGTTCATTTTGTATGTGGGTTGCTCCATGAAGTTGTCCATGCCGCGATTCGATCAAGCCCCTGTCTTGGTGGTCGGCGATGTCATGCTCGACCGTTACTGGCATGGTGGTACCTCACGGATTTCCCCTGAGGCGCCGGTGCCGGTCGTTAAAGTCGAGCAAATCGAAGACCGTCCGGGCGGCGCTGCCAACGTTGCCTTGAACATTGCCGCGCTGGGTGCGCCGGCGTCGCTGGTCGGTGTGACCGGTGATGACGAAGCCGCCGACAGCCTGAGCAACAGCCTCAAGGGCGCGGGTGTGCGTGCGCTGTTCCAGCGCATTGCGCATCAACCGACCATCGTCAAACTGCGGGTCATGAGTCGCCACCAGCAATTGCTGCGTATCGACTTTGAAGAACCGTTCGCCACCGATGCCCTGGCCCTGGCCTCGCAGGTCGATGACCTGCTGGAAGGCATCAAGGTGCTGGTGCTGTCGGACTACGGCAAAGGCGCGCTGAAAAACCATCAGGTGCTGATCCAGGCCGCACGTGCCAAAGGCATTCCGGTGCTGGCCGATCCGAAGGGCAAGGACTTTTCGATCTACCGTGGCGCCAGCCTGATCACGCCGAACCTCAGCGAATTCGAAACCATCGTCGGCGGCTGTGCCGATGAGCACGAGTTGGTGAGCAAGGGCGCGACCCTGATGCACGACCTCGAGCTCGGCGCGCTGCTGGTGACCCGTGGCGAACACGGCATGACCCTGTTGCGCCCGGATCATCCGGCGCTGCACTTGCCGGCACGTGCCCGTGAAGTGTTCGACGTCACCGGTGCCGGCGATACCGTGATTTCGACGTTGGCGGCAGCAATTGCAGCGGGCGAAGAACTGCCTCACGCGGTGGCGCTGGCCAATCTGGCGGCCGGCATTGTTGTTGGCAAACTCGGTACGGCAGCGATCAGTGCCCCGGAACTGCGCCGCGCGATTCAGCGTGAAGAAGGTTCTGAGCGTGGTGTGCTGGGTCTGGAGCAACTGCTGCTGGCGGTTGACGATGCCCGTGCGCATAACGAGCGGATCGTCTTCACCAATGGCTGCTTCGACATCCTCCATGCCGGCCATGTGACCTATCTGGAACAGGCGCGCGCGCAAGGCGATCGCCTGATCGTCGCGATCAACGATGACGCCTCGGTCAGCCGTCTGAAAGGGCCGGGTCGTCCGATCAACAGTGTCGACCGGCGCATGGCGGTACTCGCCGGCCTGGGCGCGGTGGATTGGGTGATCAGCTTCCCTGAAGGTACGCCGGAGAACCTGCTGCGCGAGGTCAAGCCGGATGTGCTGGTCAAGGGTGGGGATTACGGCATCGAGCAGGTGGTCGGCGCGGATATCGTGACCGCTTACGGCGGTACGGTGAAAGTGCTGGGGCTGGTGGAAAACAGCTCGACCACGGCGATTGTGGAAAAAATCCGCAAGTCCTGATGAAGGGCAATTGTGGCGAGGGGATTTATCCCCGTTCGGCTGCGCAGCAGTCGTGAAACCGGTCACCGCGATTAATCTCACCGCGGTCACAGGTTTTGGGGCGGCTTCGCCACCCAACGGGGATAAATCCCCTCGCCACAAGGTTATGTGAAGATTTCAAATCGCTTTGCGCGGTACGATTTTTTTCAGCAGTTGCCTGGCCTTGCCGCGCAACCGCGCCAGACCAGTCGCCTTCTCCGGCGGCGTCAGTCCCTGCTGATGCAACCAGTCCTTCCAGCGAATCCGCTCATCACGCACCAGCCAGCCCTCCTGGCGGGCAAAGCTTTCCGCCAGATACAAACCGCGAGTGCTCGCCGGGTACAGTTGATCCTTTTTCAAGGTGTACAACTCGGGCAACGGTTGGCCGTCCTGCAACGGCATCAGATAAAGATCCGGCCGCTTGCGATCCAGTCGCGCCACCAGTTGATCACCTTCCAGTCGTTCATCGACATGAAACAGGCTGAGGGATTTGGCTTCCTTGGGCACGTCCAGGCGCAGGTCGTAGATCAATTGCAATGATGCGGTCGGCAGATGCACATAGGCGCGTGGTCGTTCCAGCAATTGCAGATTGGCGCAGCGCACCGGCCGTGCAGACCCGGACAACGGGGTCAGGCGAAACGGCAAGGCCTCACGATAATGCAGGGCAGATGAGTAGGGCGCCGGCAGCCAGGTGTCGTTGAAACGCCCGCCGAGCCAGCCTTCAGGCGTTTCCAGCAAACACTCTTCAGCAATTTCCTGAATTGCCGTGTGCAGCGGAATGTTCAACTCGTGCGCCGGTACGTAGCCGGAAATCAGCTTGAGCACCACGTCGCCGCGATCTTGCCGGCGCTGGCGCACCAGCACCCAGTAATCGCGATTCTGCCAATGCAGGGTCAGGCGCACCGACACACCGAGGTTGGCCAACTCCAGCGAGAAGCGCTCGGCATCGGCGACGCTCACCGGTTTGCGCCGCTGCAAGGTCTGGGCGAAGTTCAGCGGCATGCCGACGCTCTGGTAGGTCAGGCCTTCGGGCGTGGCTTCGACGAACAGCGGCAGGGTCTTGAAGTTGCTCGGGTTCTTTCTGATGAGCGTGCGCGGCATATCGGCTCCTGCTTAAGGCCGCGAAGCGGCGTCAGTGACCACGCAGGACCTGGGCTACGGTCGCAACGTTGTGGGCGAGGTGCAGCGGATTGATCGTGCCGACAATAGCACTGGCCACGCCAGGCTGCGCGAACAGCAACTCAAAACTGGCGCGCACCGGATCTACGCCCGGGCTCAGACAAACGTGACCGCTGGCCAAGGCTTTTTTCACCAGAATGGCTTTGCCGTGGGCAGCAGCATAGTCAATGACAGCTTTCTCGTTTTGTTCGTTCAGATTGTAGGTGACCATCGCGCAATCGCCCTGCTCCAGTGCTTTCAGGCCACCCTCGACGGTTTTGCCGGAAAAGCCGAAGCCGCCAATCTTGCCCTCGGCCTTGAGCGCGGCGAGTGTCGCGTAAACCTCTTCGTGCTCGAGGATCGCCATGTCGTTGCCGTCGGAATGCACCAGCAGCAGATCGATAAAATCCGTTTCCAGACGTTTCAGGCTGCGCTCAACCGACATGCGCGTGTGCGCAGCGCTGAAGTCGTGGTGCGACACGCCATCGGCAAACTCCTCGCCGACCTTGCTGACAATCACCCAGTCCTGACGCTGACCGCGCAACAGAGGGCCGAGGCGTTCTTCGCTGCGACCGTAGGCCGGGGCGGTGTCGATCAGGTTGATGCCCAGTTCGCGCGCCTGGCGCAGCAACATCCGCGCTTCGTCGTCAGCGGGGATCTGAAAACCGTTGGGGTATTTCACGCCTTGGTCGCGGCCGAGTTTGACCGTGCCCAGGCCCAGCGGCGAAACCGTCAGGCCGGTGCTGCCCAGTGGGCGGTGGAAGTCGTGCAGGGTTGGAAGGCTCATGGCAGCAATTGCTCCCAGGCGGGAACGCCCATCGGTGGTTTCGGCAAGGCCGGCAATGGTTCGCTGGCTTGGGGCTGGATGCCGTCGCGCTCAAGAGAAGCGATCACGCGGTCAGCGAAGTCCGGCGCCAGCGCCAATTTGGTCGGCCAGCCGACCAGCAACCGGCCCTGCTCGGCGAGGAAGGCGTTATCGGGGCGTGTCAGCCCGGTTTGCAGCGGTTCGGCGCGGTCGACGCGCAGGGTTGCCCATTGCGTGGTGCTGAGGTCGATCCACGGCAGCAACTGGGCGATTTCCTTTTGCGCGGTGGCGATCTGCTCGGCCGGCTCACGGTGTACGCCTTCGCTTTCGGCGATGTCGCCGCCCATGTACCAGACCCACTGACCGTCAGCCGCCGGGTGCGTGGTCACGGTGATGCGCGGTTTGGTGCCGCCACCCAGACAGTGCGCGTACAGCGGTTTCAGGCCCGGGCCTTTGGCGATGATCATGTGCAGTGGCCGGCGCTGCATGGCCGGCTGGCTCAGGCCGAGGTCTTCAAGCAATTGCGCGGTACCGGCACCGGCGCTGAGGACGATGCGCTGGGCGCGGATCTCGCGGCCGTCGACTTTCAAACCGACCAGCACGCCCGCTTCCAGCAGCGGCTCGATGGTTTGCCCGGCGAGCAGGCCATCACCGGCCAGATCGGCCAGGCGCTGAATCAGGCTCGGCACATCGACCACCAGCTCGGCGAGGCGGTAGACCTTGCCTTTGAAGCGTTTGTCTTGCAGGGCTGGCGGTAATTGCTCGCCCTTGACCTGATCGACGCGGCCGCGCACGGCTTTGCTGGCGAAGAAACTGGTGAGGTTGCCGGCGAGGGTGCCGGGCGACCACAGGTAGTGAGCTTCGGAGAGCAGGCGCACGCCGGACAGGTCCAGCTCGCCGTTGCCGGCCAGCGCTTCACGCCAGCGGCGCGGCATGTCAGCGATGGCTTCCGAGGCGCCGGTCAGCGCACCGTGCAGCGCGTACTTGGCGCCGCCGTGGATGATGCCCTGCGACTTCACACTCTGCCCGCCGCCGACGCTGGCGCTTTCCACCAGCACGGTCGAAAAACCCTGACGGCGCAGACGCGCGTTCAGCCAGAGGCCGGCGACACCAGCGCCGACAATCAGAACGTCGGTGGAAATAACGGATGGCATGCAGCGACCTCAGGTGTTCAAGACGAGGGCGCAGTATACAGACTCGGAGTTCGGCTTCAGATGTGAAAAAAGATCGCAGCCTGCGGCAGCCCCTACAGAGAATGAGTTTCCCTGTAGGAGCTGCCGCAGGCTGCGATCTTTTTCCTTAATGGCCGGCGGTTTTCGAGAACAGCTGGATGACGACGACGCCCAGCACGATCAAGGCCATCCCGAGCATCGCCGGGATATCCAGTTTCTGCCCGTAAATGAACAGCGCCGCAACACTGACCATCACGATGCCCATGCCGGCCCATACCGCGTAGGCCACGCCGACCGGAACGGTGCGCACCACCAGGATCAACATCCAGAACGCGATGGCGTAGCCCACGATCACCACCAGCAGAGGCAGCGGCGTGCTGAAGCCTTTGACCGCTTTCATCGAAACGGTGGCCATGACTTCGGCGCAAATAGCGATGGCAAGGTAGGCGTAGGCGTTCATGGGTATTCCTCAAGTGGAGCGTTACTGTCTGAGGTCGGTATTTTAGTGATTCTTCAGATGCGGTAAAGTCATTACCTATCTGTTTGAAAGATGGGTTGGGCCAGCAGTATGCAGTGGAATCTAGATCAATTACGCACATTTATCGCGGTCGCCGATCAACGCTCGTTCTCCGCTGTGGCGCGTCAGCAGCGCAAGGCGCAGTCGGCGATCAGCAGTGCTGTCGCGATGCTCGAGGACGATCTGGGCGTCAGCCTGTTCGAGCGAAGCAGCGGGCGCCAACCTAGCCTCACTGAAGCAGGTGAAGCGTTACTCGAAGAAGCGCGGGAAGTGCTGCGCCAGTGCGAACGCCTCAACGGCCGGGCCATGGCGATGATGCGTGGTCAGGAAGCGCAATTGCGCGTGGCGCAGGATGAAGCGATGCCGTATCAGGCGCTGGTGGAAAGCTTCGGCGCCCTGGCCGAACAATTTCCCAGCCTCGAAGTGCAGCTGACCAGTGCCGCCCAGGGCGAAGTCGCGCGCAAACTGGTCGAGCGCCGTGCTGACCTCGGCCTGCTGTTCTATCACGATGAAATCCCCGAAGCGCTGGAGCGCCGCGTGCTCGGTAGCGTGGAAATGGTCACCGTCTGCGGGATCAATCATCCGTTGGCGACGCAGAGCTACGTCACATGTCAGCAGATGGCGCAACACCGGCAACTGTTGATGTCGACGCAAACCAGTGTCTACCCCGGCAACGAGCCCGCCAGCCCGCAAGTGTGGCGCGCCGACAGTTTCTACGTGATGGCCGAATGGCTGGTGCGCGATCTCGGTTGGGCGTGGTTGCCGCGCCACGTCGTGCAGTACTCGGCGTATCAGGGGTTGATGGTCGAACTCGACAGCGAATGGACGCCGCCGGCGCTGGTGGTGGAACTGGTCTGGCGTCGTGACGAGCCGCTTGGCCCGGCGGCGCGTTGGCTGGCGGAGCGTTTTGCCGTGCACTTGCGGGCGATCGGCGACAAAAGTCGATAAACTCCGCCGCCATGAATAGAACTCTGTACACCGCGCTGTTTTACCTGGGGCTGCCATTGGTGGCGATTCGGCTGTGGCTGCGGGCGCGCAAGGCGCCGGCGTATGCCAAGCGGATTGGCGAACGTTTCTCCTACGGCATGCCGACGCTGCAACCCGGCGGCATCTGGGTGCACGCGGTGTCGGTGGGCGAGAGCATCGCTGCGGCGCCGATGATCCGCGCTCTGCTGCAACGTTATCCACAACTGCCGATCACCGTAACCTGCATGACACCGACCGGTTCGGAACGCATTCAGGCGCTGTTCGCCAATGAGCCACGCATCCAGCATTGCTACCTGCCGTATGACTTGCCGTGTGCGGCGGCGCGGTTTCTTGATCGCGCACAGCCGAAACTGGCAGTGATCATGGAAACCGAACTGTGGCCCAACCACATTCACCAGTGCGCCAAGCGCGGGATTCCAGTGGCGCTGGCCAATGGGCGCTTGTCCGAGCGTTCGGCACGCGGTTATGGGCGGTTCCGCAAACTGACCGCGCCGATGCTCGCCGAGATGAGTTTTTTTGCGATTCAGACTGAAACTGAAGCCCAGCGCTTCCGTGATCTGGGTGCTCGCCCGGAGACGGTTGAGGTCACAGGCTCTATCAAGTTCGACCTGGCCATTGACCCCGCGCTGCTGCAACGTGCCGCTGAATCGCGTGGGCAATGGCAGGCGCTGGAGCGTCCGGTGTGGATCGCCGCCAGCACCCATGAAGGCGAAGACGAAGTGGTGCTCGATGCCCATCGCCGTTTGCTGGCCAATCACCCGGATGCGTTGCTGATTCTGGTGCCGCGTCATCCTGAGCGTTTCAACTCGGTGTTCGAACTGTGTCAGCGCGAAGGTTTTGCCACGGTGCGACGCTCGACCGGGGCGAATGTCGATGCGCAGACTTCTGTACTGCTCGGCGACACCATGGGCGAGTTGCTGTTTCTGTATGCCTTGGCTGACAGCGCATTTGTCGGCGGCAGCCTGGTGGCTAATGGCGGGCACAATTTGCTGGAGCCCGCAGCCTTGGCGAAACCGGTGCTCAGCGGCCCGCACCTGTTCAACTTCCTCGACATCGCCGCACAGTTGCGCGAAGCCGGGGCGTTGGCAGAGGTCGATGATGCCGAAGGGCTGGCGGTGGAAGTGCAGCGTTTGTTCGAATTGCCGCGTGATGCGCAGCGCATGGCCGAGGCCGGGCTGGCGGTGATGCGCCGCAACCAGGGCGCGTTGCAGCGTTTGCTGGATGGTTTGGCGCGGCTGATCAAATAGTTGCTTGGAATATTACTGTGGCGAGGGGATTTATCCCCGATCGGCTGCGCAGCAGTCGTAAATCCTGTTTGCCAGATCTGACTGAATCACCGCGGTGAATGGTTTTGGGGCTGCTACGCAACCCATCGGGGATAAATCCCCTCGCCACAGGGGATTCATTCCAGATTGTTTACGGGCGGGCCTTGAGTTGTTCTTCTGCAGCCTTGGCCAGATCCGGCGGGAGGAAATCCTTGTCCGGATTGTAGTCGGCTTTCAGATAGCGTCGCAGGTCTTCCAGATCTCCCGGGTTCAACGTCCCCGCCGCCTGTTTCAAGCGCAGGTTGTCGAGAATGTAATCGTAGCGAGTGTTGTTGTAGTTGCGCACCGAGGTGTACAGCTGACGCTGCGCATCCAGCACGTCAACGATGTTGCGCGTGCCCACCTGATAACCGATTTCCGTGGCTTCCACCGCGCTCTGGTTGGAGATGATCGATTGCTTGCGCGCCTGCACCTGCTCGACGTCGGTGTTCACCGCGCGGTGCAGATTACGGGTGTTCTCAACGATCTGCCGACGCAGCGATTCGCGCTGCTGCTCGCTCTGATCCAACTGCGCGTACGACTGACGTACTTGCGAGCTGGTCAGCCCGCCGCTGTAGATCGGGATGTTCAATTGCAGGCCGACGGTGGTCTGCTCGACGTTGCCACCGTAAGGCGCACCGAACGAGTTCGGGTTGGCGAAACCGAGGGCGTCGTTGTCACCCTTTTCGTATTTGGCCACAGCATCGAGGGTCGGCAAGTGACCGGCCTTGCGCTGCTTCAATGTCTCTTCCGCCGAGCTGACGGCGTAGTTACTGGCCAGCAAATTGAGGTTCTGGCGCGCCGCCGTATCGACCCACGATTTAGCATCGTTCGGCGCTGGCGGCAAAATCGGCAGCGAGTGGACGATGCCCTGAATCGAGTTGTACTGACGGTTGGTCAGGGTGATCAGCGCTTCGAACGCGTCATCGACCTGGCGCTGCGCCACGATGCGGTTGGCCCGTGCAGTGTCGTAACTGGCTTGCGATTGCAGGACGTCGGTCTTGTCCGACAGGCCGACATCGAAGCGTTCGTTGGACTGGTCGAGCTGGCGCTTGAACGCGGCTTCTTCAGCCTTGGTCGAGGCCAGATTGTCCTGGCTGCGCAGCACGTTGAAATAGCTTTCGGCCGATTGCAGGATCAGGTTTTGCTCAGTCGCCGACAGTTGCAGCGCGGCTTGCTCGTTGACGTCCTTGGCAGCCTGGTACTGGAACCAGCGATCGGCGCGGAACAGCGGCTGGGCGAGGGTCGCCTGATACGAGTGAGCGCTGCGGTTGGCGACGGCCGAAGGCTGATCGATCGAGGTGCGCACATTGGCGGTTTCGGCGCCGCCCGACAGGTTCGGCAGCAAGCCGGCGCGGGCCTGTGGCACCACTTCTTTCTGCGCGCCGTACTGGGCGCGGGCGGCGGCCAGATCGGCGTTGTTGTCGACCGCTTCCTGATAGACGCTGACCAGATCGGTTTTGGTCGACAAGGGCGCTTCTGCTGCCCAGGCCATTGCGTTGGACGCACAAGACACGGCAACAGCCAGTGAGAGTTTGCGCAGCATGAGGCGATCCCTAGCATTAATATTATGGAAGTAATCCGGGCGCCAAAGGTAAGGCGCAGGCCCCACAGCGTCAAGGCGTGACGGGGCAAAGCGAGTGTAGTTGCGCATTTGCATGACAACAATCGGCCAAGCCCCTGTATTTGCGCCATTCATCATGGTGATTGCTGCGGTGTTGGCGTTCTTTGCCGGTTGTGTCTAGACTGGCCGGGTTCTTGTCGGGGTGCCTTGCTATGAGGCTGAGATCGAATAATTTCGGATCCCGTTGAACCTGATCAGGTTAGCGCCTGCGTAGGGAACAAGATTTCTCGTCACCCGGCGAGTCCTCTTGTGCTTCGTCCGGGAAATTGTTCGACAATCGAACGCTCGACGACGATGCACAGCACCAGTCCTGGTGCGTCCGTGCCTTTCAGGTTCTGCTCCGACAATCCACTGCCTGGATGCTGTCTGGAGAGCCCGTGATGACTACAAAATCAAAAAACGCGATCAACCTGAGTGACTCGGCCAAGGTCGACGAGCAATCGGTCAAGCCGTTCACCCGTTCGCAAAAAGTCTACGTTCAGGGCTCCCGCCCGGACATCCGCGTGCCGATGCGCGAAATCAGCCTCGACGTGACGCCGACCGACTTCGGCGGTGAAATCAACGCGCCGGTCACCGTTTACGACACCTCGGGCCCGTACACTGATCCGAACGTAGTGATCGATGTGCGCAAAGGTCTGGGCGATGTGCGTTCGGCGTGGATCGACGACCGTGGCGACACCGAGCGCCTGCCAGGCCTGAGCTCGAACTTCGGCCAACAACGTCTGGCCGATGCCGAGCTGACCAAGTTGCGTTTCGCCCACGTCAACAACCCGCGTCGTGCCAAGGCCGGGGCCAACGTCAGCCAGATGCATTACGCCCGTAAAGGCATCATCACCGCCGAGATGGAATACGTCGCCATCCGCGAAAACATGAAGCTGCAAGAGGCCCGCGCTGCCGGCCTGTTGACGCAACAACACGCCGGCCACAGCTTCGGCGCGAGCATCCCGAAAGAAATCACTGCCGAATTCGTCCGCGAAGAAATCGCCCGTGGCCGCGCGATCATTCCGGCCAACATCAACCACGTCGAACTGGAACCGATGATCATCGGCCGTAACTTCCTGGTGAAGATCAACGGCAACATCGGCAACAGCGCGCTGGGTTCTTCGATCGAAGAAGAAGTGGCGAAACTGACCTGGGGCATTCGCTGGGGTTCGGACACCGTGATGGACTTGTCCACCGGTAAACACATTCACGAAACCCGTGAGTGGATCATCCGCAACTCGCCAGTGCCGATTGGCACCGTGCCGATTTATCAGGCGCTGGAAAAAGTAAATGGCGTCGCCGAAGACCTGACCTGGGAGCTGTTCCGCGACACGCTGATCGAGCAGGCCGAGCAGGGCGTCGACTATTTCACCATCCACGCCGGCGTACTGCTGCGCTACGTGCCGCTGACCGCCAAGCGCGTGACCGGCATCGTCTCCCGTGGCGGTTCGATCATGGCCAAGTGGTGCCTGGCGCACCACAAAGAGAACTTCCTCTACACCCACTTCGACGAAATCTGCGAAATCATGAAGGCCTACGACGTCAGCTTCTCGCTGGGCGACGGCCTGCGTCCGGGCTCGATTGCCGACGCCAATGACGAAGCGCAATTCGGTGAACTGGAGACCTTGGGCGAGCTGACCAAGATCGCCTGGAAGCATGACGTGCAATGCATGATCGAAGGCCCGGGCCACGTGCCGATGCAGTTGATCAAAGAAAACATGGACAAGCAGTTGGAGTGCTGCGACGAGGCGCCGTTCTACACCCTCGGCCCACTGACAACTGACATCGCACCGGGTTACGACCACATCACCTCGGGTATCGGTGCGGCGATGATCGGCTGGTTCGGTTGCGCGATGCTTTGCTACGTGACGCCGAAGGAACACTTGGGCCTGCCGAACAAGGATGACGTGAAGACCGGGATCATCACCTACAAGATCGCGGCGCATGCGGCGGACTTGGCCAAAGGGCATCCGGGCGCGCAGATCCGCGACAACGCCTTGAGCAAGGCGCGTTTCGAATTCCGCTGGGAAGACCAGTTCAACCTGGGGCTTGATCCGGACACCGCGCGTTCGTATCACGATGAAACCCTGCCGAAGGACTCGGCCAAGGTCGCGCATTTCTGTTCGATGTGCGGGCCGAAATTCTGCTCGATGAAGATCACTCAGGAAGTCCGCGAATACGCGGCCAACCAGCGGATCGACGCGGTCGACGTGGACGTCGCCCAAGGCTTGGCGGAACAGGCCGAGCGGTTCAAGAAGGAAGGCAGTCAGCTGTACAAGAAAGTTTGACCCCGTACTGATCGTTCCCACGCTCCGCGTGGGAATGCAGCCCGTGACGCTCCGCGTCACTGGACGCGGAGCGTCCCTAGAGGCATTCCCACGCAGAGCGTGGGAACGATCACACAACAACAAATGTCCCTCTGAGATAACACCCTTGAGCATTCAACCCAGCACTTATTCCCCCGACCTCGCCGTGCCCGCCGACAAGCGTGTATTCGGCGGTCGCGATCTGTTTTCCCTGTGGTTCTCCCTCGGCATCGGCCTGATGGTCTTGCAGACCGGCGCCTTGCTCGCGCCGGGTCTGGGCCTGTCCGGTTCGTTGTTGGCGATTTTCCTCGGCACGTTGGTCGGCGTGCTGTTGCTGGCCGCCGTTGGCGTGATCGGCAGCGACACCGGCCTGTCGTCGATGGCGGCGCTGAAGCTCAGCCTCGGCAGCAAAGGCGCAAGCCTGCCGGCGCTGCTCAACCTGCTGCAACTGATCGGTTGGGGCTCGTTCGAAATCATCGTCATGCGTGACGCCGCCAGCCTGCTCGGCACCCGCGCGTTCAGCGAAGGTTCACTATGGTCGAACCCGGTGTTGTGGACGTTGTTTTTCGGCGCGCTGGCCACCTTGCTCGCGGTCAGCGGCCCGCTGACTTTCGTCCGGCAGATCCTGCGCAAGTGGGGCATCTGGCTGCTGCTGGCAGCGTGCATCTGGCTGACCTGGAACCTGTTCGCCAAAGCCGATCTGGCGGATCTCTGGTCGCGTGCCGGTGACGGTTCGATGCCATTCGCCGTGGGTTTCGACATTGCCATCGCGATGCCGCTGTCGTGGCTGCCGCTGATCGCCGATTACTCGCGTTTCGGCAAGCGTGCGAAAAATGTCTTCGGTGGCACTGCGGTCGGTTTCTTCATCGGCAACTTCTGGCTGATGAGCCTTGGCGTCGCCTACACCCTGGCCTTCGCACCGAGCGGTGAAGTCAATGCGTTGCTGTTGGCCTTGGCTGGCGCCGGTCTGGGCATTCCGCTGTTGTTGATTCTGTTGGATGAGTCGGAAAACGCCTTCGCCGACATTCACTCGGCAGCGGTTTCGAGCGGGATTCTGTTGCGCCTGAAAGTCGAGCATCTGGCCTTGGCCATCGGCGTGATCTGCACGCTGATCGCCTTGCTGGCGCCGTTGGCGCAGTACCAGAATTTTCTGCTGTTGATCGGTTCGGTGTTTGCGCCGCTGTTCGGCGTGGTGCTGGTGGATCACTTCATTCTGCGCAAGCGCAGTGCTCAGGCCGCAGCGGCTGCATTGCGCTGGCCGGCGTTGTTGGCGTGGCTGGGTGGCGTGAGCACCTACCATTTGCTGGCGAATCTGTATCCGGATGTCGGCGCAACCCTGCCGGCGCTGGTGCTGGCAGGGCTGTTGCAGCTAGTGCTGGGCCGGGCCTTCAGTTACGGCCAGGAAACAGCTCGGGCTTGAGAATGCCGTTCAGACGCGGGTAAGGAATCTTCAGTTCGACGTGGCCCAGCGCGTAAGGCGCAATAGTGGTCACGTCGTACTTGAGGATCACGCCGCCATAGGTCAGCGCCACGTTCGGGGTTTTCACGAACGGCCAGTTCTTCACGAACTCCGCTTCCTGATCGAGCTTGGTGCTGATCAACCAGCTGTTGTGCGCGACCTGCGCCGCCTTCCAGAACGCCTCTTCCTGACCCGGCATCAGCATGTCGGACAGGTTCAGTACCTTGTGCTGCTGGCGCGAATAGTTGATGAAACCGCGCCCCGGGGTGCCATGCGCGCCACCGGTGTCGAGGTAGCTCGACAACTCGATGATCACCAAGCCGTCATGCTGCTCGCGTACTTTCGCTTGCAGATAGCTGCTGTTGCGCGGTCCGGCGTTGGCCAGAAACTGATCGCGATAAGCCGCCAGGGTCGGCGCTACCGGAGCGTTTTTCTCGGTGCGGGTCATTTGCAGCAGACGTTTTTCGATGATGCCGTCCAGTGCAGGTTCTGCCGGGAAGCGCAGGGTGTCGATGTTCACCAGCGGGCAATCAGGGTTGGAACAGCCAGGTTTCAACTGTTCGGATGCGTCGCGAGTGGTCTCCAGCGGCGTGCGGTAGTTGGGCTGGAACAGGCTCGCGCAGGCGCCCAGAGTCAGGGCGATGGCGGCCACGGAGGCAATTTTGAAAAGCGACATGGGCGTCCTTTCGAAAGCAGGGGAAGGCAAAAAGATATCCGCTTCGACTCTCGCAGAAGCAGTCAGTTCGCCACTAAGCTAATTAGAGTGGGTTTCGCCTCCACCGTCCATCCCGCTGACGGTAAAGGGGCTGCATCAAACCGTTCGGGCGCGTTAGGATGGCGCGAAGTCGAGGTTGCCAGTCACACAGCAACCTCGTAATGGATCTGCAGTAAAGAGGATGCTCATGACTGATTTTGCCAACGCCATTCCGACCGCCGTCGATATCGTGCGGCGCGAAAAATGCTACGAGGGTTTTTACAAGCTCGACCGTGTGCACCTGCGCCATGAATTGTTTGCCGGTGGCATGAGCCGCGAGATCAACCGTGAAGTGTTCGTGCGCCACGATGCCGTGTGCGTGCTGCCCTACGATCCGCAGCGTGACGAAGTGGTGCTGATCGAGCAGTTTCGTGTCGGTGCCATGGGCAAGACCGACAACCCGTGGCTGATCGAACTGGTCGCTGGTCTGATCGACAAGCAAGAAGTGCCGGAAGAAGTTGCTCGCCGCGAGGCGCAGGAGGAAGCTGGGCTGGACATCAAGGCCTTGTGGCCGATGACCCAGTATTTTCCGTCGCCGGGTGGCAGCAACGAGTTCGTGCATTTGTACTTGGGGCGTTGCAGCACCGAAGGCGTTGGCGGCCTGCATGGCCTGGAAGAAGAGGCAGAAGATATCCGCGTCACGGTCTGGGCCTTTGAAGATGCCTTGCAGGCCGTCCGTGACGGACGCATTGCCAACGCGGCGAGCATCATCGCCTTGCAATGGCTGGCGCTGAACCGCGCCGAAGTGAGGGGGTTATGGTCGTAAACAAGTTGCGCGATCGCTATCGAGTCGACCTCGTGGGGCTGCAAGCCGCCTGCGAGGCTAACTACGCGCGTCTGATGCGACTGCTGCCGGACATGCGCAACGAACCCGAAGCGCGGCGCATTGCCGTGACCCAGGGCGAGCAGATGCTCGGCGTGCTGGCCCTCGAAGTGTTGCAGGCCTGTCCTTACACCACCACGTTGCAGGTGCGTCAGGAACACAGCCTGCCGTGGCTGCCGGTGCCGCAACTGGAAGTGCAGGTCTATCACGACGCGCGCATGGCCGAAGTGGTCAGCGCCGAACATGCACGGCGCTTTCGCGGCATCTATCCTTACCCTAACGCGGCGATGCACCAGCCGGATGAAAAGGCTCAGCTCAATCTGTTCCTGGGGGAATGGCTGAGCCATTGCCTGGCATTGGGGCATGAGTACGAAGTCGTACGCTAGTTGTGAACTGTGTCCGGTTAGGCGGTTTCCTCTTTCACTGATCCCCCAGCATAATTGCGGCACTTGATCGATTCCGTGCTTTTGCCTTGGGAGAACGCCTTGCCGAGCGTATCCACGTTGACCCCCGCCGATGCGGCGCTGCTGGTGCAGTTGTCCGACAGCCATCTGTTCGCTGAAGCGGACGGTACGCTGCTGGGCATGAACACCCGCGAGAGCCTGCAAAAGGTCATCGAGCTGGTGCTGGGCCAGCAGCCGCAGATCGACCTGATTCTGGCCACCGGGGATATTTCCCAGGACGGCACGCTGGAGTCGTACCAACAGTTTCGCCAGATCAGTGCGCAGATCGATGCGCCGGCGCGCTGGATTCCCGGTAATCACGATGAACCGCTGATCATGGCGCAGGCCGCCGTGCAGAGCTCGCTGCTGGAACCAGTGGTGGATATCGGCAACTGGCGCGTGACGATGCTTGATTCGGCTGTACCCGGCTCAGTGCCAGGGTATTTGCAGGATGATCAGCTGCAACTGCTGGCCCGCTCGCTGAGCGAAGCGCCGCAGCGGCATCATCTGGTGTGCTTTCATCATCATCCGGTGTCGATCGGCTGCGCGTGGATGGAGCCGATCGGCCTGCGCAATCCTGAAGCGTTCTTCGAGGTGCTGGATCGTTTCCCACAAGCGCGCGCGGTGCTGTGGGGGCATGTGCATCAGGAGATTGATCGCGAGCGTAATGGCGTGCGGTTGATGGCTTCACCTTCGACGTGCATTCAGTTTGAGCCGGGCAGTGAAGACTTCAAGGTCGGTGAGCAGGCGCCGGGGTATCGCTGGTTGCGCCTGTTGCCGGATGGCCGCTTGGAAACCGGCGTCGAACGCGTCACCGGATTCGCCTTCACCGTCGACTACGGCTCCAACGGTTATTGAGCGACAAATCAAAACCCTCACCCCAGCCCTCTCCCAGAGGGAGAGGGGGCCGACCGAGGTGTCTTTCGCTATCTATCGACCTGAAGCAGCGTTGACGATTGCGGATTCACAGCAAAGCGTTCAGGTCGATGTAGTTCGCAAATATCCCCCATTCGGTCCCCTCTCCCTCCGGGAGAGGGCTAGGGTGAGGGCCGCTCGTGCTGTCACACCAATTTATCGAGCCCACCCCCAATCCCGGCCCTTCTCCCTGTAAACTCCGCTATCTTTTGCCGACACTCAGGGAGCTCAAATGTCCGGTTCGATCCTCTATATCCACGGTTTCAACAGCGCTCCGGCCTCGAAAAAGGCCTGTCAGCTGGTGACGGTGATGGAGCAACTGGGTTTGAGCGACAAACTGCGTGTGCCGGCCCTGCATCATCATCCGCGCGAAGCCATCGGTCAGTTGGAGCAGGCAATCGCCGAGCTGGGCCGCCCGCTGCTGGTGGGAAGCTCCCTCGGCGGCTACTATGCGACTCACCTGGCCGAGCGCCATGGCCTGAAAGCCCTGCTGGTCAACCCGGCGGTCAGCCCGCACCGGATGTTCGACGGCTATCTGGGCACGCAGAAAAACCTGTATACCGATGAAACCTGGGAATTGACCCACGACCACGTCACGGCCCTGGCCGAACTGGAAGTGCCGGCGCCTCAGGATGCCCAGCGCTATCAGGTCTGGTTGCAGACCGGCGATGAAACACTGGATTATCGCCTCGCCCAGCAGTATTACCGCGCCTGTGCCTTGCGCATTCAGGCCGGCGGCGACCACAGTTTCCAAGGCTTTGCCGGTCAATTGCCGGCGTTGCTGAGTTTTGCCGGCATTGGTGCCGATGTGTATCAGGCAATCGATTTCACCGCACTGTGAAGTCTTGCCCCTATTTCATGAATGACTGACGACGAGACCCTATGGCCACTCCCAGCGCTAGCTCTTATAACGCCGACGCCATCGAAGTCCTCTCGGGCCTCGACCCGGTGCGCAAACGCCCCGGCATGTACACCGACACCAGTCGGCCGAACCACCTCGCCCAGGAAGTCATCGACAACAGCGTCGACGAAGCCCTGGCCGGCCACGCCAAATCGGTGCAGGTCATCCTGCACGCCGACCACTCGCTGGAAGTCAGTGACGACGGCCGTGGCATGCCGGTCGACATCCACCCGGAAGAGGGCGTGTCGGGCGTCGAACTGATCCTCACCAAACTCCACGCGGGCGGCAAGTTTTCCAACAAGAACTATCAGTTCTCCGGCGGTCTGCACGGTGTGGGTATTTCCGTGGTCAACGCCTTGTCGACCGAAGTCCGGGTGCGCGTGAAGCGTGACGGCAACGAATACCAGATGACTTTCGCCGATGGCTATAAGGCCACCGAGCTGGAAATCGTCGGCGCCGTCGGCAAGCGCAACACCGGCACCAGCGTGTACTTCGCGCCGGACCCGAAATACTTTGACTCACCAAAATTCTCCATCAGCCGCCTCAAGCACGTGCTCAAGGCCAAGGCTGTGTTGTGCCCGGGCCTGTTGGTCAGCTTCGAAGACAAAGGCACTGGCGAGAAAGTCGAGTGGCATTACGAAGACGGTCTGCGCTCCTATCTGGTCGACGCCGTCAGCGAATTCGAACGCCTGCCGAACGAGCCGTTCTGCGGTGCTTTCGCCGGTAATAAAGAAGCGGTCGACTGGGCGCTGCTGTGGCTGCCGGAAGGTGGCGACGCGGTACAGGAAAGCTACGTCAACCTGATCCCGACGGCGCAGGGCGGCACCCACGTCAACGGTTTGCGTCAGGGCCTGCTCGATGCGATGCGCGAATTCTGCGAATTCCGCAGTCTGCTGCCACGCGGCGTGAAGCTGGCGCCGGAAGACGTCTGGGAGCGCATCGCCTTCGTCCTGTCGATGAAAATGCAGGAGCCGCAATTCTCCGGCCAGACCAAAGAGCGTCTGTCGTCCCGTGAAGCGGCGGCATTCGTTTCCGGTGTGGTCAAGGATGCGTTCAGCCTGTGGCTCAACGCCAACCCGGAAACCGGTCTGGCCCTGGCTGAACTGGCGATCAACAACGCCGGCCGTCGTCTCAAGGCGAGCAAGAAAGTCGAGCGCAAACGCGTCACCGCAGGCCCGGCATTGCCGGGCAAACTGGCGGATTGCGCCGGGCAGGACCCGATGCGTTCTGAGCTGTTCCTGGTCGAAGGTGATTCCGCCGGCGGTTCCGCCAAGCAAGCGCGGGACAAGGAATTCCAGGCGATCCTGCCGTTGCGCGGCAAGATCCTCAACACTTGGGAAGTCGACGGCAGCGAAGTGCTCGCCAGTCAGGAAGTGCACAACATCGCCGTGGCCATCGGTGTCGATCCGGGCGCGGCAGACATGAGTCAGCTGCGCTACGGCAAGATCTGCATCCTCGCCGACGCCGACTCCGACGGTCTGCACATTGCGACCTTGCTGTGCGCGTTGTTCGTCCAGCATTTCCGCCCGCTGGTGGATGCCGGTCACGTCTACGTCGCCATGCCGCCGCTGTACCGCATCGACCTGGGCAAAGAAATTTACTACGCCCTCGACGAAGCCGAGCGCGACGGTATTCTCGACCGTCTGGTTGCCGAGAAGAAACGCGGCAAACCGCAGGTCACCCGATTCAAAGGTCTGGGTGAAATGAACCCGCCACAGCTGCGCGAAACCACCATGGACCCGAACACTCGGCGTCTGGTGCAACTGACGCTCGGTGAAGACTACGCCGAGACCTCGGAAATGATGGACATGCTGCTGGCGAAAAAACGCGCCGGCGACCGCAAGACCTGGCTGGAATCCAAAGGCAACCTTGCCGAGGTACTGACCTGATGCAGTTTGGCTGGGCCTTGGCGGGTGCCTTGCTGCTGAGTTCAATGACCGTGTCGGCCGAGCCGATACAAGAACTGCGCCTGCTCGCCGAGCATCCGGTCGACGGCATGCGCGGCGGCAACCTCTCGGGGCTGGCGCTGTGCGGCAACGAACTGTGGACAGTGTCCGATCGCGATGACGATCAGATCTACCGTCTGAAGACGGCCGATCAGGTCTGGCAAGCCGAAACGGTGCGCATCGATGTCCCGCCCGTGCCGGACAGTGGTCTGCCGTGGGGTATCAGCTCGCGCACCTGGGCCGCCTCGTTCATCCGTGGCGGTGATCTGGATTTCGAAGGCATCACCTGCGACAACGCTGGCAATCGTTTCATCGTCAGCGAGGCCCATGCCGCCGTGCTGCAAGTGCCGCCACAAGGCCCGGCGTCATGGTTGAAAATCTCGCCGATGCTGGTGAAAGAAGCCCGCGCCAGTGGCATGTTGTTGCACTTCAATGCGCTGTTCGAAGGCTTGGCGATCAATCCGGCGGGCGATCAGTTATGGCTCGCTGCCGAGCGCGAGCGCCGGGGGCTGCTGAAGATCAAGCGTCAGCAAACGGTCTGGGATTGTGACGGTGCCTGTGTGCTGCTCAGCGAAGCCGGCGTCGAAATGCAGCCACCGCAGTTCCCCAAGGCCCGCGCCGTCACCCGCGACTTCGCTGATCTGTCACTGTTCAACGGCAAGCTGTTCACCCTTGAGCGCAATGCGTTTCAGATCTGCCGCCGCGATGCGGTGACCGCCAAAGTCGAACAATGCTGGTCGTACGCCGAAGACGCCCTACAGCCACAGCGCCTGTATTCACAAGCCTATGGCCTGGCGGAAGCCCTGGTGGTGGATGCGCAGGGGGCGTGGATCGGCATCGACAACAATGACGGCGCGCGCGCCGACGGCGAAAAGCGCCCGATCATCTGGCGCTTCGCCGCACCTGACGGTGGCTGGAGCGCCAAGCCGTGAAGGGGAGCTGCGGCAAAGTAAACCGGTGCCAAGGGCAATCCCTGCAATACTTCCGTGAGGAACATCACGAAAGTCATTGGAGTGTCAGGGATGAACATCAAGCAAGGTATTGCTGCTACTTGTGTAATCTGGTCCTCGTTCGCGTTGGCCGGGGATCCTGAATTGCATCTGCTTTCAGAACACCCTGTCGACGGTATGCGCGGCGGTAATCTGTCGGGGCTGGCCCTGTGCGGTGAGCATCTGTGGACAATATCGGATCGCGACGACGATCAGATCTATCGGCTCGATTCCCGGGCGGACGTCTGGAAGGCCGAAGCGGTGGCGATCAATGTCCCGCCGGTACCGGCCGATGCCGGGCGTACGCTGGCGATGAAGATTCATACGCTGTACCGCTCGCTGGTGCGCAACGCCGCCCTCGACTTTGAAGGCATCAGTTGCGATGACGCGGGAAATCGTTACATTCTCAGCGAAACCTATTCAGCGGTGCTGCAAGTCACCCCGCAAGGTCAGGCGTCGTGGCTCAATATTGCGCCGCAGATGGCAGAAGAGGCGCGCAAGGCAGGCATGTTGCTGCATGCCAACGCCCTGTTTGAAGGTCTGGCGATATCAGGTGTCGGCAACGATATCTGGCTGGCCGGCGAGCGGCAGAAAAGGGGCTTGGTGCACATCGCAAGATCCGTCGACAAATGGGCCTGCGCGCCAGTCTGCGTGACCCTGAGTGAAGGGGGGCTCGCGCCGCAGCCGCCGCAGTTTCCTGGCTCGACGCCGGTAGAAATGGATTTTTCCGATATTTCGCTGTTCAACGGCAAACTGTTTTTGCTTGATCGCAATGCCTTCAAGGTCTGTCGGCATGCGTTGAGTGGTGCTCAGGAGCGGTGCTGGTCATTTGCTGCCGATGCACTGGTTGCACATCGGCAATACCCCGGCCGGCATGGATTGACCGAAGCGCTGATTGTCGACGACAAGGGCGCCTGGATCGGCACCGACAACAATGGTGTTGTGCGCAACGATGGCGAGGCACGCCCGACTGTCTGGCGGTTTGCCGTCCCTGAAGGTGGCTGGAATGGCTGAACATGAGTGAGCAACCCCCGGGCAAACGCGCCGGTCGGGTGCTGATGATCATGGCCTGGTGCGCGGCGCTGTTTCTGGCGACGCGCTTTTTTGGCCAGTGGGAACAACGCCAGCAGAACCCGAACGTGGTAGTCAGTTCGGAACAGGGCGAAGGTTTTATCGAAGTGAAACTGGCCGGCAACGCCCAAGGGCATTTTGTCGCCAGCGGCCAGATCAACGGCGAGCCGGTGGAGTTCATGCTCGACACCGGCGCAACCGATGTGGCGATCCCGGCGGATCTGGCCAAACGCTTGAAGCTGGAAGAAGGTTTCGGTGTGACCCTGAGCACGGCCAACGGTCTGAGCCAGGGCTATCGGACCAAAATTGCCCGCCTGCAACTGGGCGACATCGTGCTGCGGGACGTCCGCGCACTGGTGGCGCCTGGGCTGCATGGCGATCAGGTGCTGCTCGGCATGAGCGCCTTGAACAAACTTGAATTTACTCAGCGCGGTGGCACCATGTTGCTGCGCCAGACAACGAACCGATGAGGCCTGCATGAGCAACCCCCTTGATCTCAGCCTGGACGGTGTAGAACGCCGGTCGCTGGCTGACTTCACCGAAAGTGCCTACCTCAATTACTCCATGTACGTGATCATGGACCGTGCGCTGCCGCATATCGGCGACGGTCTGAAACCGGTACAGCGTCGCATCATTTATGCGATGAGCGAGTTGGGGCTGGACGCCGATTCCAAGCACAAGAAATCCGCGCGTACCGTCGGTGACGTGCTCGGTAAATTTCACCCGCACGGCGACTCGGCGTGCTACGAAGCGATGGTGCTGATGGCCCAGCCGTTCAGCTATCGCTACACGCTGGTCGACGGCCAGGGTAACTGGGGTGCGCCGGACGATCCGAAGTCCTTCGCCGCCATGCGATACACAGAAGCACGCCTGTCGCGTTATTCCGAAGTCTTGCTCAGCGAGCTGGGCCAAGGCACTGCCGACTGGGGCCCGAACTTCGACGGCACCCTGCAGGAACCGCTGGTGCTGCCGGCGCGCTTGCCGAACATTCTGCTCAACGGCACCACTGGTATTGCTGTGGGCATGGCCACCGACGTGCCGCCGCACAACCTGCGCGAAGTGGCGACCGCTTGCGTGCGTCTGCTCGACGAGCCGAAAGCCACGGTTGAACAGCTCTGCGAACACATTCAGGGGCCGGACTACCCGACCGAAGCGGAAATCATCACGCCGCGCGCCGACCTGTTGAAAATGTACGAAACCGGCAAGGGCTCGGTACGCATGCGCGCCGTGTACCACGTCGAGGACGGCGACATCATCGTCACCGCGCTGCCGCACCAGGTTTCCGGTGCGAAAGTGCTGGAGCAGATCGCCGCGTTGATGCAGGCGAAACCGTCGAAAGCTCCGCAGATCGCTGACCTGCGCGACGAATCGGACCACGAAAATCCGTGCCGCATCGTCATCATTCCGGTCAACAGCCGCGTCGATCACGAAGCGCTGATGCAGCACCTGTTCGCCAGCACCGAGCTGGAGTCGACCTATCGGGTCAACGTCAACATCATCGGTCTGGACGGTAAGCCGCAGCTGAAAAACCTCCGCGCCTTGCTGGTCGAGTGGCTGGAATTCCGCGTGCTGACCGTGCGTCGCCGCCTGCAATTCCGCCTCGACAAGGTCGAGCGTCGTCTGCACCTGTTGGATGGTTTGTTGATTGCCTACCTCAACCTGGATGAAGTGATCCACATCATCCGTACCGAGGAGCATCCGAAAGCCAAGCTGATCGAGCGTTTCGCTCTCAGCGAGATTCAGGCTGACTACATCCTCGACACCCGTCTGCGTCAGTTGGCGCGACTGGAAGAGATGAAGCTGCGCGACGAGCAGGACGAACTGCTCAAGGAACAAGCCAAGCTGCAAGCGCTGCTGGGCAGCGAAGCCAAGTTGAAAAAACTGGTGCGCACCGAACTGATCAAGGACGCCGAAACCTATGGCGACGACCGCCGTTCGCCAATCGTCGAGCGTACCGAAGCCAAAGCGTTGACCGAGCACGACCTGCTGCCGAACGAGAAAGTCACCGTGGTGTTGTCGGAAAAGGGCTGGATCCGTTCGGCCAAGGGCCACGAGATCGACGCCACCGGCCTGTCGTACAAGGCTGGCGACGGCTTCAAGACCTCGGCGGCGGGGCGTTCCAACCAGTCAGCCGTGGTGATTGACTCCACCGGCCGCAGCTATTCGGTTGCTGCGCATACGCTGCCGTCGGCGCGTGGCCAGGGCGAGCCGTTGACCGGTCGTCTGACGCCGCCACCGGGTGCGACTTTCGAATGCGTGTTGATGCCGGAAGACGATGCGTTGTACGTGATCGCTTCCGACGCCGGTTACGGTTTCGTCGTCAAAGGCGAAGACCTGCAAGCCAAGAACAAGGCCGGTAAAGCCCTGTTGAGCCTGCCGAACAACGCCAAGGTGATCGCGCCGCGCCCGGTGGCCGATCGTGAGCACAACTGGCTGGCTTCGGTCACGACCGAAGGTCGCCTGCTGATCTTCAAAATCAGCGATCTGCCACAATTAGGCAAGGGCAAAGGCAACAAGATCATCGGTATTTCCGGTGAACGTGTGGCCAGTCGCGAAGAATATGTCACGGACATCGCCGTTATTCCGGAAGGCGCCACGTTGGTGTTGCAGGCCGGAAAACGAACCTTGTCGCTGAAGGCCGATGACCTCGAACACTACAAAGGTGAGCGTGGACGTCGCGGCAACAAGCTTCCAAGGGGCTTCCAGAGAGTGGATGCGCTGCTCGTCGAAAACCTCAATTAGGCGCCCTAGAGCGTTCGATCTACGATTTAACGCGTAGATCGACGCTTTGGCGCTGGAGTCGGAACGCATATTCACGGATGATATGGCCTTTCCAAGCGCCGGCGTGGCCGAGCGTTCTTCATATTTATTGAGTATTTTCACTGTGGTCAGCCTTGTGGCGGCCACCTGGACGGGATGATGACTGCTCTGCGCCTTCCACTTATTTTGTTACTCGCCGGCGTTCTTGGCCTGGCGGGTTGCAGCGTTCACCAGCCGGTGTCGCTGTATCAACTGGACAGCGGAAGTCCGGTTCAGCCTGCGCAAAGCGCAGGCATGGCGGTTTTGTTGGGCCCGGTGGTCGTCGCTGACTACCTGCAACGTGAAACACTGCTGCAACGTCAGCCGGACGGCAGCCTGCAAGCGGCGACCGATGGTCGTTGGGCTGGCAGCCTTTCGTCGGATATCGATCAATTGCTGATGCGTCAGGTCGCCGGTCATCTGGACAGCCAACGTGTGGTGCTGGCACCGGCCACCAGCGGGTTTACCCCGGATGTGCAGGTATTGCTGACCATCACGCGTCTGGATTCCGGCGTGAAACAGCCGGCGATTCTTGATGCGCAGTGGCGCTTGATCGACCGCCGTGGTCAGGTGCGGGATAACCGCATTATTCATCTGCAAGAGTTGCATGCGGGCAGTACGGCTTCGCAAGTGCAGGCGCAAGGGATTTTGTTGCAGCGTCTGGCTGAGCAGTTGTCGGTGGCGCTGAAACCGTTGGCTAATCAGCCTCCGGTGGCCGAGGCGCCGCGTAAATCGGCACCGAAACCGGCAGCGCCGGCTGCGGACGCGGATAAGCAGCCGAAGATCCCGATGGCTTCGCCGATTCGGACGGATATGGAAGTGTTCCGCTTCTAACGCTGGATCGAGACAAAACAGAGCCCGCCTTGTGCGGGCTTTGTTGTGTCTGGAGGGCGGAGATCTTTTTCGTCAGTGCTGGCCTCATCGCGGGCAAGCCCGCTCCCACAGGGGCTTCGGCTGTCTGCTCTTTTGTGGGCTCCCACGCACACTGTGGGAGCGGGCTTGCCCGCGATGGGGCCAGTGTGGTCCACAAAAAAAGCCCGCAGACAATCGCTTGTCTGCGGGCTTGTGTGTTTCAGGCCTGTGGCTTACGCCCGGCGTTCATGCATCCGCGCCAATTGCCGCTCCAGCATCGACGGATAAGGCTCCATCAACCGCTCCACGCAGCACGCGCCTTCAGGGCTGGCGATCGGGCGGATCCGCGCACGCTGGCGGATCAGCGCGTCGTCACCGATCTTGCGTTCAACCAGCAACAGGTTGCGGCTGTGTTGCGACAGGGCCAGAGCATCCTGCGCCGAATCAGTCAGCAGCAGATCGATCTGGCTCAAACCGAACAACTCATCACCCAGGGTCAGGCCCAGTTGCAATTGCAGAGTAATACCGCTGTCCGCGACTTCAATCTGCAACTGATGACCCAGCGCCCGCAGCAGCTCGCCGCAGCAGATTGCATTGGTCAGGTAATCGTCGCCGCTGTCTTCGGTGTGGAACAGCATCAGCGTGCTGCCGTCGTTGAGGGTTTCGATTTCGCCCTGATACAGCGAAGCGGCCTGATCGAGGCAGTCGCGATAACGCTCCAGCAGCTCTTCCAGGCGTGCGCGCGGCAGGCGTCGCAATTGCTCTTGCGAACCCAGTTGCACAGCGAGCACGGCGCTGTGTTGCGGCACGCTCGGGGTGGCTTTGCGCAGAGTCGGGTGCGGGGGCTGATCGAGCGATTCGTCGCGCAGATCGGCAAACGCGTCGTCGTCATCGTCGTCTTCAACGGTGCTGACTACATGACGAGGCGCCGGTTTTTGCGCGGCCATCGGACGGCTTTCATCGAAGCTCGGATCGCGCAGGTTGCGCACTTCGAACTCAGGCTCGTCGTCCTCTTCTTCGAACTCGGGTTCCGGCTCAGGTATTGGCGCAGGCTCCGGCGCAAAGTCGGCGTGCAACTGTCGGGCAAGATCGCCGATCTCGTCCTGACGGTCGGTGCCCGGCGTGTGTTCGTCGATGCGGCGCAGCCAGACGCGCAATTGCAGCAGCGGTGTCGTCAGGTAGCGGCCCATGCGCAGGCTCAAGGCCAGCGACAGTGCCAACAGAATCGCACTGAGGATGCCCATGCTTTGCAGGCTGATGGTCATCGGCTGCTGGAACTGATCCATGTCCAGGCTGATGCGCAGTTGCCCGGCGGTCACGTCCTGAAAAGTGATCTTGCTCTCGTACATGCCTTCGGCTTCGCCCAGCAGGCTGTGCTTGGGCCGCTGACCGGATTCGGCGAGGATGCGGTTATCCACGCTATAGATTGCCGCGTGGGCCACCAGTTTGTTTTTGGTCAGGTTGTTGAGCAGCACGTTGAGGCTGAGGATGTCGTTGGACACCAACAGCTCCGTGGCGGAGGTGGCGGTCTGCGTGGTCAGGCTTTCGCCCAGCGCATCGGCCTGCTCGTGCATGGCCTGCTTGAATTGCAAACCCATCACGCCGGCATAGATCACCAGGGCCAGAGCGACCAGGATCACGTTATGGCTGGCAATGCGCAATGCAATCGGTACACGGCGGTGGCGCAGTGCACGGAAGATCAGCAGGAAGAAGTTATCGGTTTTAACTGGCGTGGGCCGGTTCACTGAGCTCGGCTCTTTTGTCCGTGAAGTTGACGCGCAGTATAGCGACAGGCCCTAGACCGGCAAAGCGCTCGCGGTGCCCGATGGTCACTGAAAGTGGGTAGAATGCGGTTTTTTTCCAGTTGCGGGGGTGCGCGTTGCGCGAAATCGTCCTGATTAACATCACGGGAGTCGACCGTCCGGGTCTGACGGCAGCCATAACCGGTGTTTTGGCACAGGGTGGTGTGAACATTCTCGACATCGGTCAGGCGGTGATCCACGACACGCTGTCGTTCGGCATCCTCGTGGAAATTCCCGATTCCGAACAGGGCAAGTCCGTGCTCAAGGACATCCTGTTCAAGGGCTACGAGCTCGACCAGCAGGTGCGCTTCACCCCGGTGTCCGAAGAGGATTACCAGCAATGGGTGGGCAATCAGGGCAAAAAGCGCCACATCGTCACCCTGTTGACCCGCAAAGTGACCGCCGGCCAATTGCAGGCGGTCAGCTCGATCACCGCCAAATACGGTTTGAACATCGACCATATCGACCGTCTGTCGGGTCGCATGCCGCTGGACACTCCAGCCGACAAGGGCAAGGGCTGTATCGAGTTTTCCGTGCGTGGCGAAGCGGCTGATCCGCAGGCCTTGCGCGCCGAATTCCTCAGCGTCGCCCAAGAGCTGAATGTCGACATCGCCTTCCAGGAAGATTCGCTGTTTCGCCGCAACCGGCGTCTGGCGGTGTTCGACATGGACTCGACGCTGATCGAAGCGGAAGTCATCGACGAACTGGCCAAGGCTGCCGGCGTGGGTGAGCAAGTGTCCGAAATCACCGAACGGGCGATGGCTGGCGAGCTGGATTTCCGTGCCAGTTTCAAAGAGCGTCTGGCCTTGCTCAAGGGCCTGGATGTCAGTGTGCTGGATTCGATCGGCGCATCGTTGCGCCTGACCGAGGGCGCCGAAACGCTGTTCGCCGAGCTCAAGCGTCTGGGCTACAAGACCGCGATTCTGTCCGGCGGCTTCACCTATTTCGCCAAGCAATTGCAGGCCAAGCTCGGCATCGATTACGTGTTCGCCAACGAACTGGAAGTGGTGGATGGCAAGTGCACCGGTGTGGCGATCGAGCCGATTGTCGATGCGCAGCGCAAGGCCGATCTGCTCAAAGAGCTGGCGCACAAGGAAGGTTTGCGTCTGGAGCAGACCATTGCCGTGGGCGATGGCGCGAACGATCTGCCGATGCTGGCGATTGCCGGGTTGGGCGTGGCATTCCGCGCCAAGCCGTTGGTGAAGCAGTCGGCGAAGCAGGCGATCTCGACGTTGGGTCTGGATGGCGTGCTGTATCTGCTGGGCTTTCGCGATCGTGATGGGCAGTTGTAAATAAAGATCAAAAGATCGCAGCCTGCGGCAGCTCCTACATAGGTTTCCTGTAGGAGCT
>NZ_RWIL01000024.1:0-42608 GCF_009764635.1 Pseudomonas sp. PB103
CGAAGGCTGCGATCTTTTGATCTACAAAAACAAGATCAAAAGATCGCAGCCTTCGGCAGCTCCTACAGGTATGGACATAAGGCCATGTTGCTGTTGAACGAATTCCTCCAAACCCGCGTCATACACCTCCTTGGGCTACTGTAGGAAAACTACCGCCCAGCCCTGCGATTAGTCCTTACCACCCTATCCATGTTTAACTTGAACGTTCATTCAAGTTAAACCGGTGGTTCGCTGCCCGCTCACAACAGGAGGCTTGCCTTTGCTGAGTCCGATCATTTCAGCCACGTTTCAACCCCTCGAGGTGCACGTTTCATGAGTGCATCGTCTACCCCCGCCAGCGGTCTGGTGCGCATGAATCCGCCGGTGTTCTACTTCGCCGCGACGGTCATTCTGCTGTTTGGTCTCGTCGTTATCGCCATGCCTGAACAGGCCGGCGCCTGGCTGCTGGAAGCGCAAAACTGGGCGGCCAACACGGTCGGCTGGTACTACATGCTCGCGATGACCCTGTATCTGGTCTTCGTGGTGGTCACCGCCTTATCCGGCTACGGCAAGATAAAACTCGGTGCCGACCACGACGAGCCCGAATTCAGTTACCTGTCCTGGGCCGGCATGCTGTTCGCCGCCGGGATCAGCATCACGCTGTTCTTCTTTTGCGTGTCCGAACCGCTGACCCACATGCTGCAGCCGCCGCAAGGCGAGGCCGGCACGGCGGATGCGGCGCGTCAGGCGATGCAGGTTCTGTTTCTGCACTGGGGCCTGCATGGCTGGGGCGTGTTCGCCTTCGTCGGCATGGCGCTGGCCTACTTCGCTTACCGCCACAACCTGCCGCTGGCGCTGCGCTCAGCGCTGTATCCGCTGATCGGCAAACGCATCAACGGCCCGATCGGTTACGCGGTCGACGGCTTCGGCATCATCGCCACGGTGTTCGGCCTCGGTGCCGACATGGGCTTCGGCGTGCTGCACCTCAACTCCGGTCTCGACTACCTGTTCGGCATCGCTCACACCCAGTGGATTCAGGTCGGCCTGATCACGCTGATGATGGGCGCGGCGATCATTGTTGCGGTCTCCGGCGTCGATAAAGGCGTGCGGGTGATGTCCGACATCAACATGCTGCTGGCCTGTGCGCTGCTGCTGTTTGTGTTGTTCGCCGGGCCTACCCAGCATCTGCTCAACACCTTGATCCAGAACATCGGCGACTACCTCGGCGCCTTGCCGATGAAGAGTTTCGACCTCTACGCCTACGACAAACCGAGCGACTGGCTCGGCGGCTGGACGGTGTTCTACTGGGCCTGGTGGATTGCATGGTCGCCGTTCGTGGGCCTGTTCATCGCACGTATTTCCCGTGGCCGCACCATCCGTGAATTCGTCTTCGGCGTGCTGCTGATTCCGCTCGGTTTCACCCTCGCGTGGATGTCGATCTTCGGCAACAGCGCCATCGATCAGGTGCTCAACCACGGCATGAGTGCGCTGGGCATGTCGGCCCTCGACAACCCGTCGATGAGTATTTACTTGCTGCTGGAAACCTATCCATGGAGCAAAACCGTCATCGCCGTGACGGTGTTTATCAGCTTCGTGTTCTTCGTCACCTCTGCCGATTCCGGCACCGTGGTGCTCTCGACCCTGTCGGCCAAGGGTGGCAACCCGGACGAAGACGGGCCGAAATGGCTGCGGGTGTTTTGGGGTGCGATGACTGCGCTGATCACCAGTGCGCTGTTGTTCTCCGGCAGCATCGACGCACTGAAGTCAGCGGTGGTACTGACCTCGTTGCCGTTCTCGCTGATTCTGCTCCTGATGATGTGGGGCCTGCACAAGGCGTTCTATCTCGAGTCGCAGAAGCAGATCGCGCAACTGCATTCGCTGGCACCGGTTTCCGGTTCGCGACGCGGCACGGGCGGCTGGCGTCAGCGTCTGAGTCAGGCGGTGCACTTCCCGTCACGTGACGAGGTGTACCGTTTCATGGACACCACGGTGCGTCCGGCGATTGAAGAAGTGACGGCGGTGTTCGTCGAGAAAGGTCTTAACGTGGTCACCCAGCCAGATCCGGCGAATGACAGCGTCAGCCTGGAAATCGGCCACGGTGATGCACATCCGTTCATCTATCAGGTGCAGATGCGCGGCTACTTCACGCCGTCGTTCGCGCGTGGCGGGATGGGCTCGAAGCAGCTCAACAATCGTCGCTACTACCGCGCCGAAGTGCATTTGAGTGAGGGCAGTCAGGACTACGATCTGGTCGGCTATACCAAAGAGCAGATCATCAACGACATCCTCGACCAGTACGAACGCCACATGCAGTTCCTGCATCTGGTGCGTTGATTGGCAGTTGAGCGCCGGGACGTTTACGACTCGGCGCTCAGCACCATGAACAACACCATCGCCGCCATTGGCACGCCAAATACCGCACTGCCAATCGCTATTTCCGAACCCAGCGGTTGCTTCGCATGCACCACACCCACCGCGCCATTTATCACCGTCAACGCCAGCCACAGGGCGGCGAAGCTGTAGGCCATGGTCTGACGGCTGAAGCCGATGCGCTCGCCGATGTAGAGCATCAGGGCGAGCAGGACCAGGCCGAAGAAGATGATGATGGCGGTGTGCATTGTGGTGCCTGCGGGATGTGCGGTGCCTGATCGGCCGCCATCGCGGGCAAGCCCGCTCCCACAGGTTTCGGGGTTGGACACAAAATTTGTGAACGACGCAGAACCCTGTGGGAGCGGGCTTGCCCGCGATGGGGCCACCTCGGTGTCAGTTAGAGCATAGCCAATCCCGCCCCCGCCACTGCCCGTCCTGCTTCTCTACTGGACACATTTTGCGACTCCTGCACAGAGTTCGGTCGGCGACGTGTTTTGCTTGCTTGCCCGCGCCTGCCGTTGATCTGTCCCATAACCGAGCGTTTGTTCAGTACGCTAGTATTTATCTAAGTGTGTATCGTGTGTATAAAAGTCGCCTGCGTCCCCTAGAGTAAACAGCTCTAGCGGTCGAACAGGGCAAAGGAAATGCGCAGTCGGGAAATGATCAGGATGATCGAGGACGATGGGTGGTATTTGGTGGCGGTAAAAGGCAGTCACCACTAGTACAAGCATCCGTTCAAGCAGGGAAGGGTGACGATCAAACACCCCCGACTCCGATCTGCCCAAGGGCACGATCAACAGCATTTTGAAACAGGCGGGCCTGAAATGAGGCCCGTTATTGGAAACGAAGGCCGTTTTAAGGGCCTGTCAGAGGAAGGACTCACTCACATGAAATTCCCGGTCGTTCTGCACAAGGATGCCGACTCAGACTACGGCGTGATCATCCCGGATGTACCGGGCTGTTTCTCTGCGGGCACTACGGTCGCTGAGGCGTTTGAGAATACTCAGGAAGCGTTGGCGCTTCACTATGAGGGGTTGGTCGCCGACGCCGCGCCGTTGCCGCAAGTGCGGGATATTGATGCTCATCTCGATAACCCGGATTACGCGGGAGGGATCTGGGGTGTGGTCGATTTTGATATCACCCCGTATTTCGGTAAGTCAGTGCGGTTCAACGCCACGCTGCCTGAGCAGTTGCTTGAGCGCATCGACCAAACTGTCCGACGTGACCAACGCTATAGCTCCCGCTCCGGTTTCCTCGCGGCAGCCGCCTTGCGCGAACTCTCGATGTAAAGATGACCCTGTAGGAGCTGCCGCAGGCTGCGATCTTTTGACTTGTTTTTAAAGATCAAAAGATCGCGGCCTGCGGCAGCTCCTACTGAGATGTCCGTTTCAGGTGCTTTCGCGTTCGATGATTTGGCACTGCAGCAGATTCAGCCGCTGCACTTCATCGCTCGGCAATACCCCAAGGCTTTCCAGCACGCGTGTCGCCGCCAGCACACCTATCTCCAGCGCCGGTGGTTTGATGGTGCTCAGGCTGGGCAGGAGCATCTCGGCGAAGGGGTAGTCGCCGAAGCCGAGAACGGCGCAGTCATTGGGGATTTTCATACCGGCGCGTTGCCCGGCGAGCAGGCCGCCGGCGGCGAGGTTGTCGTTGGCGAAGATGATTGCGTCCGGGCGCGGTGAGGTGTTCATCAAGGCGTCCATCGCCTGCTTGCCGGCCTCGAATGGTGCGCGGTCAGCGTCAGGGGCGAACACCCACGGCTCCAGGCCGGCCTCTCGCAAGGTCGCCGCGTAACCGTCGCGGCGCTCTAGGGCGCTGAAGTCGCCCGGCGCGCTGTTCTGCACGAACGCAATGCGTCGATAGCCTTTTCCCAGCAGATATTTCGCTGCCGTCACGCCTACGTCGAAATGCGAAAAACCGATCTGCATCGGCTCGCGATCCGGTTGGTAATCCCAGGTTTCAATCACCGGAATATCCGCCTCGGCGATCATTTTTTCCGTGCCCGCGCTGTGAAAATGGCTGGTCAATACCAGCGCCGCCGGCGCCCAGCCGAGAAACGCGCGCACTGCGTTCTCTTCCTGTTCGGTGCTGAAATAACTCGACGCCAGCAACAGTTGATAACCATGACGACTGAGCGTGTCGCTGAAGCCTTGAATGGTGTTGGCGAAGATCGGCCCGGAAATGTTCGGGATGACCATGCCGACGATTTTCCCCCGCGCCGAGGCCAGCCCGCCGGCTACCAGATTCGGTACATAACCCAACTCTGCTACCACCGCCGCAATCCGCTCGCGACGCTCGGGCGAAACCTGTTCGGGCTGATTGAAATACCGCGACACGGTGATCGCGGAAACCCCGGCCTCACGCGCCACTGCATTCAGGGTCACGCGTCCGGCGCCACGGCGTTTGCGGGGCTTTTCTTCGCTCATGGTTCGATCCTTGTTAAAAACCAAATCGCATATAAAACTAATTTTTCAGTATTGGACGGTCTATGTGCGGATGGCCAATATTGGTGATGTTAGCGCTAACAAAGCGCGTTGTCTGCTACTCGCTCGAGCGAATGCCCAAGACACCGATTCAGGCGCTGTCGTCGCAGAACGGCAGCGGATCAGGGCCAATTTCGAGCGGGCAGAACATGCACAACATTCCTGGGGCGACACACAAACTGGCGCAGTCGATTCGCGCCGCTGGCTGGTTACTGACGGGGTTGGCGGCGCTGCCGTTGCCCAATGCATTCGCTGCTGACAGCAGCGATCAGGAGCCGACGCTGAAGTCGGTCACCGTCACCGCAACCCGACGCGAAGAGTCGCTGCAAAAGGTGCCGGTCGCGGTTTCGGTGATCGACGGCGAGCAGCTCGAACGCGATAACCGCAACGGCGTGGCAAGCATCGTTCAGCAAGTGCCATCGCTGAATTTCCGCACCGGCGCATCGAACAAAGACACCTCGTTGTTCGTGCGCGGCGTTGGCACAATTTCCACTTCTCCAGGCGTTGAGCCGACCGTAGCCACGGTGATTGATGGCGTGGTGTATGCGCGTCCGGGACAGGCAACCATGGATCTGCTGGATCTTGAGCGCGTCGAGGTTTTGCGCGGCCCGCAAGGCACGCTGTTCGGCAAGAACGCCTCGGCTGGCGTGCTCAACATCACCAGCAAGGCACCCACCGCCGAGACCCACGGCTACATCGATCAGTCGTACTACAGCGGCAACGAAAGCCGCACCCGATTCGGCCTCGGCGGCAGCCTGATTCCGGACACGTTGAAAGGCTCGATCAGCACGCTGTTCGGCACCTACGACGGCAACGTCGACAACCAACATAATGGTCAGGAGGTCAACGGCTACAACCATCGCGGCGTGCGCGGCAAACTCGAGTTCACGCCGAATGACGACGTCACCTTCACCCTGATCGCCGACTACATGCAGTCCCACGACGACGGCCCCAATGGCGTGGTCAGCAAGTCGCTGACCCCGGCCTTCGCCAACGCGCTGAGCCCGGCGTATGCCTCCAGCCACAACC
Organism: Pseudomonas sp. PB103; assembly: GCF_009764635.1. Lineage (NCBI taxonomy): Bacteria > Pseudomonadati > Pseudomonadota > Gammaproteobacteria > Pseudomonadales > Pseudomonadaceae > Pseudomonas > Pseudomonas sp. PB103. The sequence goes on from NZ_RWIL01000024.1 coordinate 5,862, forward strand.
GCGACATCAACACCGACACTCGCTCTCACGTTGAAGACATCAACAAAGGTTTGTCCGGCCAGCTCGACTGGCAACTGGGCGATTACACGCTGACGTCGATCACCGCGTGGCGTGGCTGGGACAACACGCAGTATCAGGACGGCGACCGTCTCGGCACGGTGACCGCAGCGTTTCCCGGCACGGCTGACAAGGGCGATCTGGCCTTCGATCAATACTCGCAAGAGCTGCGTCTGGCTTCACCGAAAGGCGAATTTCTTGAATACGTCGGCGGCCTGTTCTACATGCACGGCAAGGACGAAGAGACCTATCAGCGCACGCTGACCACCACCACGCGCACCGACCGTGGCGTTGCCAACTACGGCACCACCAGTGACAGTTATGCGGTGTTTGGCGAGAGTACGCTGAACTTCACGTCCGACTTTCGCGGCATCGCCGGCCTGCGCTACACCCACGATGATCTTGAATACGATCACCGCCGCGTGTCGACGTCGGCCACCACCGTCAGCGGTATCCAACCGGCGACCAGCAGCTCAGGTTCTGTCGATGAAGATGGCTGGTCCGGCCGCCTCGGTGTGCAGTACGACTTGAGCGATGCAGTCACCACTTACCTGACCTATTCGCGCGGCTACAAAGGCCCGGCCTACAACGTGTTTTTCAACATGCAGCCGCGCGACACCGAAGCCCTCAAACCGGAGACTTCGAATACCTGGGAGGCGGGCATCAAAGCCACGTCCTGGAACAACCGCCTGACCACCAACCTCGCGGTGTTCCACAGCGAGTACGACAACTACCAGGCGAACTTCTTCGATACCGTCGCCGGGCAGGTGGTGACGCGTTTGATCAACGCCGGCAGCGTCAGCACCGAGGGCGTCGAACTCGATTACGCCCTGCAAGCGACCCAGCAATTGAAGTTGTCCGGCGCACTGGCCTACACCCGCGCACGGATCGACGAATTCGCCTGCCCGGCGGGCGCGGCGGCGTCGTGCAACGTCAACGGCAAACCGCTGCCATTCAGCCCGGACTGGAAAAGCTACGTGCGCGCCGACTACACGATCCCGCTGGATAACGGCCTGGATATCGAACTCGGCACCGACTACAGCTGGCAGAGCGAAGTGCAGTACGACATCAGCCAGAACGTCGACACCAAACAGGGCGCCTACGGCATCTGGAACGCCAGCATCGCACTTGCCGATTACAGCAACGGCTGGCGTGTTGCGTTGCTCGGCAAAAACCTCACCGACAAGTCTTACTCACCGGTTCTCGCCAGCGGTGGCAACTACATCTACCGCGCCGTGCCACGGGATGACGAGCGTTACTTTGGCGTGCAACTGCGCAAGGATTTCTGAGATGAGCAGACAGTTGAAACTCGGTGCATTCCTCATGGCCACCGGGCACCACGTGGCGGCGTGGCGTCATCCGGATGTGCCGGCGAATGCGGGACTGGATTTCGCCCATTACAAACGGCTGGCGCAGATTGCCGAGGCGGCGAAATTCGATGCGTTGTTTGTCGCTGACAGCGTCGCCGCGCCGACTCAGGACATCGCCAGTCGCATGGCGCGCTCTGATCACTTTGAGCCGTTGACGTTGCTCTCGGCGCTGAGTGCGGTGACCGAGCACATCGGTCTGATTGCGACGGCAACCACCAGCTACAACGAGCCGTATCACGTGGCGCGCAAATTCGCTTCGCTCGATCATTTGTCGGGTGGCCGAGCGGGGTGGAATCTGGTGACTTCGGACAATGCTGCCGAAGCGCTGAATTTTGGTCGTGATGAGCATATCGGTCATGCCGAACGCTATAGCCGTGCGCGCGAATTTCATCAGGTGGTCACCGGGCTTTGGGACAGCTGGGAGGACGATGCGTTTGTGCGCGACCAGGCGAGCGGGGCGTATTACGACCCTGCGAAGTTGCATGTGCTGGATCATGTCGGCGAGCACTTCCGGGTCAAAGGCCCACTGAACGTTGCGCGCTCGCCGCAGGGGCAACCGGTGATCGTGCAGGCGGGATCCTCCGAAACCGGACGCGAGTTGGCGGCGCAAACGGCTGAGGTCGTGTTTACCGCGCAGACGTCCCTGGCCAACGCTCAGGCGTTTTACGCCGACCTCAAGGGACGTCTGCCCAAGTACGGTCGCAGCGCCGATTCGTTGAAAATCATGCCCGGTGTTTTTGTTGTGGTCGGCCGCACCGAAGCCGAAGCGCAGGAAAAATGTGAAACGTTTCAGCAATTAGTCGAACCCGAGGTTGGCGTCGCCTTGCTTGGGCGTATGCTGGGCAACTTCGATTTGTCGAAGTACCCGCTGGACGGGCCGTTGCCCGAATTGCCACTGACCGAAAGCGGCCAGCAGAGTCGGCAGAAATTGCTCACTGAGCTGGCGGGGCGGGAGAACCTCAGCCTCGCCGAGTTGGGCCGCAAGATTGCTGGCGGGCGCGGGCATTACAGCCTGGTCGGTACGCCTGAGCAGATTGCTGATCGTTTGCAGGAATGGTTCGAGCAGGGCGCGGCGGACGGCTTCAACGTGCTGGTGCCGCACCTGCCGGGCGGGCTCGAAGACTTCGCCGATGGCGTGGTCCCGGAACTGCAGCGGCGTGGGTTGTTCAGAACGGAGTATGAAGGCCGGACATTGCGCCAGAACCTCGGGCTCGCCCGACCTGTAAATCGCTTTGCATGATTGGTAGAGCTTTTGTGGTGAGGGGATTTATCCCCGACGGGTGGCGGAGCCGCCCCAAGACCTGAAACCTCGGTCAACCTGATGTACCGAGTGCGCTGGTTTTACGACTGCTTCGCAGCCGATCGGGGATAAATCCCCTCGCCACAAAGGTGTCCGGTTTCTGATGACTAAAAGACAGACAAGAGAGGATTCGATGACTTACACCGCTGCCGAAAATCGCTATGACTCCATCCCTTACCGCCGCGTCGGGCGCAGCGGTCTGGTGCTGCCGGCGCTGTCGCTGGGCCTGTGGCACAACTTCGGTGACAGCACGCCGATCGACACCCAGCGCTCCCTGCTGCGCACCGCGTTCGACCTGGGTATCAACCACTTCGACCTGGCCAACAACTACGGCCCGCCGTACGGCAGCGCCGAGATCAATTTCGGTCGTCTGCTGCGTGAAGACTTCAAGCAATACCGCGACGAACTGATCATCTCCAGCAAGGCCGGTTGGGACATGTGGCCCGGCCCTTACGGTCAGGGCGGCGGCTCGCGCAAATACGTGCTGGCCAGCCTCGATCAGAGCCTGCAACGCCTCGGTCTCGACTATGTGGATATCTTCTATTCGCACCGCTTCGACCCGGACACCCCACTGGAAGAAACCGCCAGCGCCCTTGCCACTGCGGTGCAGCAAGGCAAGGCTTTGTACATCGGGATCTCGTCGTATTCGGGCGTGAAAACCCGTGAGATCGCTGCGCTGCTCAAAGAGTGGAAAGTTCCGCTGCTGATCCATCAGCCGGCGTACAACCTGCTCAATCGCTGGGTGGAAAAGGATCTGCTCGATACCACCGATGAACTCGGCACGGGCGTGATTGCGTTCACTCCGTTGGCGCAAGGTCTGCTCACCGACAAATACCTCAACGGCGTGCCGGCGGATGCGCGGGTCAATCGTCCGGGCGGTGGTTCGTTGCAGGCTTCGCATTTGTCAGAGGCCAACATCGCTCACGTGCGCGCACTGAACGAGATCGCCAAGCGTCGTGGTCAGAGTCTGGCGCAATTGGCGCTGGCGTGGACGCTGCGCGATCCTCGGGTGACCTCGGCACTGATCGGCGCGAGCCGGCCGGAGCAGATCATCGAGAACGTTGGGGCGTTGAAGAATCTGAGCTTCAGTGCTGAAGAGCTGGCGGAGATTGACCGGTTTGCCCAAGAGGGCGGGATCAATCTTTGGGAGAGGCCTTCGACGGCTGAATAAGTGACTGGCGCCGATTTTCCCGGCGCCTGCTCTGACGCTTTCGCGGGCAAGCCCGCTCCCACAGGTTTCTGCTTCGAACACAAAATGGTGTTCCAACAATGAACCCTGTGGGAGCGGGCTTGCCCGCGAAGAGGCCGGTTCAAGCGCTAGAGAAACCTGGGCTTATTTAAAAAACGGCACATCCCCTAACACCGTCGCCCGCTGCATCACCCGCCGCGCAGGGCGGTAGTCATCCACCGCGTAATGCTGCGTCACGCGGTTGTCCCAGAACGCAATATCGTCCTGCTGCCAGCGCCAGCGAATGGTGAATTCCGGCCGTGTCGCATGGGCGAACAGGAACTTCAGAATCGCCTCGCTCTCGGTTTCCGACAGCTCATTGATCTTCGACGTGAAGCCTTCGTTGACGAACAGCGAGCGCCGCCCACTGACCGGATGCGTGCGAATCACCGGGTGTGACAGCGGTGGATTCTTGCGCCGTGCTTCTTCCCACTGCGCCAATGCTTCTGGCGTGTTGCCGTAACGTTCCAGCGGAAACGAGCGCGTGAAGTCGTGAGTCGCAGTCAGGCCTTCAAGCAAACCTTTCAGCGGCGCTGACAGCGCTTCATACGCAGCAATCCCGCTGGCCCACAACGTGTCGCCGCCAAACTCCGGCAGCAACTTGGCGCTGAGCACCGCGCCCATCGCCGGCGTCGGCAGGAAGGTCACGTCGGTGTGCCAGATCGCGTTGTCGCGCACGTCGGTGACGGCGGTGTCGAGGATCAACACTTCCGGCTGTTCCGGCACGTTCGGGTAGATCGGGTGAATGTGCAGGTCACCGAAGTACGCCGCAAAGCGCGCCTGTTGTGGCGGTTCGATTGGCTGGTTGCGGAAGAACAAAACCTGGTATTTGAGCAGCGCCTGCTCGATCGCGTCGCGGTGTTCCAGGCTCAGTGGCTGGCTGATGTCGACGCCGCTGATTTGCGCGCCGAGGGCCGAGCTTAACGGGGTGATGTCGAGGCTGCTCATGGTCTTTCTCGTCAATTGCGGATAACCACCTCCCTGTAGGAGCTGCCGCAGGCTGCGATCTTTTGATCTTGTTTTTAAGAGGATCAAGATCAAAGGATCGCAGCCTGCGGCAGCTCCTACAGGGGGGTGATTCAAAAGATGTTTTAGTGGGCCTGGCCGTGCCATGGCACCAGTTTGCGCTGCAGGGCGCGCAGGCCCATTTCCATGGCGAAGGCGATCAGGGCGATGACCAGAATCCCCAGCACCACAACGTCGGTGACCAGAAATTGCGCGGCCGATTGCACCATAAAGCCCAAACCGCTGGTGGCAGCGATCAGTTCGGCGGCGACCAGCGTCGACCAGCCAACACCCAGACCAATGCGCACACCAGTGAGAATGTCCGGCAACGCGCTCGGCAAAATCACATGGCGAATCAGCTGCAAACGCGTCGCACCCAACGACTGCGCCGCGCGCAATTTCGCCGGGTCAACTGTACGAACACCGGTTGCGGTAGCGATGGCAATCGGCGCGAAAATCGCCAGATAAATCAGCAGCACTTTCGACAACTCGCCGATGCCGCACCAGATCACAATCAGCGGCAGATAAGCCAACGGCGGAATCGGCCGGTAGAACTCGATCAGCGGATCGAGCACACCTCGAGCGATGCGGTTGGCGCCGATCGCAATGCCCACCGGCACAGCGGTCAGAATCGCAAAACCCAGACCCAGACCGATACGGCTCAGGCTCGCACCAAGGTGCTGCCACAACGTCGAATCCATGTAACCGGTGGTCGCCAGCAACCAACCCTTTTGCAGCACGGCGGACGGTGGCGGCAAGAACAGCGGTTCGATCAAACCGGTGGCAGTTACCGCCCACCAGATCGCTAACAATGCAAACAAGGTCAGCAAGCTGATCCAGCGCGTGCTGAGGCTGCGGCGCACCGGAATCACCACCGATGCGCTGACCGGTTTTACCGCCGCCGAGGAAACGTCGTAACTGCTCATGCGCGCTCCTGCCGTTGCCCGGCGCTGCGTTGCGAGAACACTTTGCTCAGTACGTGTTCGCGGGTTTCGATAAAGCGCGGATCGGATTTGATCGCGCGGGCGGACTCGCCAGCGGCGTAACGCTGACCGAAATCCAAGTGCAGACGCTCAACGATCTGCCCCGGATTCGGCGCGAGCAGAATCAGGTCAGTGGCGAGGAACACCGCTTCTTCAATGTCGTGGGTAATCAGGAAAACCGGCTTGGCGGTGCGTTGCCAGACTTGCAGCAACAGCTCCTGCATCTGCTCGCGGGTGAACGCGTCGAGGGCACCGAAAGGCTCGTCCATCAGCAACACACGCGGATCAGCGGCGAGGGCGCGGGCGAGGCCGACACGTTGTTTCTGGCCACCGGACAGTTGCCAGATTCGGCGGCTTTCGAAACCGGAAAGATCAACCAGCGCGAGCATTTCACGGGCGATTTTTTCGCGTTTGTCCTTGGCGACGCCGGCCAGCTCCAGGCCGAATGCGACGTTGGCCAACACATCCTGCCAAGGCAGCAACGCGTCGTCCTGGAACACCACGCCACGTTCGGCGCTCGGGCCTTTGACCGGCACGCCGTCGAGGGTGATGCGCCCGGCGCTCGGTTCAACGAAACCGGCAATCAGGTTCAACAGCGAAGTCTTGCCACTGCCGGACGGGCCGAGGGCGACCAGCAATTGCTGAGGCCCCAGGGTCAGAGAAATATCCGCCAGCACCGGTGTCGGGCTGCCCGGGTACTGTGCGCTGATGCGCTCCAGCTGTAGCAAGGCCATCGCGGTTAACTCCCGATCAGTTGGTGATGAATTTGGCGCTGACGTACGGCGCGTAGTCCGGCAGAACGGCTTCGACCTTGCCTTGCTCCTTGAGGAACGCAGCGGTGTCGGTGATGGCTTTGGTGGTCGGCGCGCCGAGGGTGACGACCTGATCAGCTGCCAGCGGGTAGACGTTGCCTTGCAGCAGCAATGGGATGTCGCTGGCCTTGGCGCCAGAGAGTTTCACCAGTTTGTCGACGTTGGATTGATCGGCTAGCCAGGCTTTCGGGTCTTTGCGGTAGTCGGCGTAGGCGTCGAGGGTGACCTTGGCGAACGCGGTAACGATTTCCGGGTGCTTCTCGGCGAAGTCCTTGCGCACGATCCACGCATCGAAAGTCGGCGCGCCGAACTTGGCCAGCTCGCCGGAGGTGATCAGCACTTTGCCGTTTTCCTTGGCCACGCCCAGCGCCGGATCCCACACGTAGGTAGCGTCGATATCACCGCGTTTCCACGCGGCGATGATCGCTGGAGGGGCGAGGTTGAGCACGGTGACTTTCGAAGGATCGATGTTCCAGTGCTTCAGCGCCGCGAGCAGGCTGTAGTGACCGGTGGACACGAACGGCACGGCGATTTTCTTGCCGATCAGATCCTGCGGCGTCTTGATGCCGGAACCGTCGCGGGCGACCAGTGCTTCGGCAGCGCCGATCTGAGTGGCGATGAGGAAGGTTTCGACCGGGACTTTGCGGGTGATCGCGGCGGTCAGCGGGCTCGAACCGAGGTAGCCGATCTGCACGTCACCGGAGGCGATGGCGGCAATGATGTCGGCGCCGTTGTCGAACTTGCGCCAGGCAATGTCGGCTTTGGTGGCTTTTTCGTAAGCGCCGTCGGCCTGAGCGACTTTCGCCGGGTCAACGGTGGTTTGGTAGGCGACGGTGAGGTCGGCGGCCTGAGCCAGAAAACTCGCGGCGGCCAGGGAGGCTGCGGCGAGCAGGCGAAGCGGGATATTCAGTTTCATTGAAGAGCTCCATATCAGGCGACCGAGCGTCGGCGTGAAAGGAGACTAAATGATCTAAGAATCAGTAAATAAATAACTTTTTCGAATGAGCTTATGAGCGGAAAAATCTAAGAAGGGAGTCAGATCGTTCCCACGCTCTGCGTGGGAATGCAGCCGGTGACGCTCCGCGTCACCTGGACGCAGAGCGTCCCTTGAGGCGTTACCACGCGGAGCATGGGAACGATCAAAATTGTGGATATTTCGGATCGAGCGTTCGACGTTAGATTTCTTGCCCCCTCACCCCAGCCCTCTCCCCCAAGGGGCGAGGGGGAAAGGGAGCCGATCTCTGTGCTTTTCAAGGCCTGAGTTCGGCGCGGTAGTTCAGGTCGGTGTACTTCGCATCAACAACGCGGTCAGTCCCCTCTCCCTCTGGGAGAGGGCTAGGGTGAGGGGCTATTCAGTTGCTGATCGCCAAAATACTCGCCTGATACGACCCGACAAAAACATCAAAATCCCCCACCTCGTTCTGCTCCAGCTCAGCCTGCGCAGCCAGCGACGAACGCGCCAACTCCTCAAACTTCGCCTGCTCATCCGCCGCCAAAGGCTCGCTACGGAAAAACTCCGCATGCGCCTGGCTCTGACGCAACGAGAACTGCGCAAAGCTTTCCTTATGCTCAGCCATCGCCGCCAAAACCTGCGCGGACGGCGTCAGGGACGGATCACTGACCTTGGCCAGTTGCGCATCCAGTGCCTTGCTGTGCGCATCGCCGCCATGGCTCTGATCCAGCAACGCCGCCAGCGGGGCGATTTGTTCCAGCAGTTCGGCAGCCCAGGTCTTCATCTCGACCGACTCACCGTCACGCTGCAACTCCAGACCCGGACGGCGACCTTCCTTGACCACGCTGAGGAAGTTCGACGTCGCATTGCCGCACGAGGTGTTGGTCAGCAGCGGGCTGTCGTTCAGCGCGCAGAACAGCAGGAACGCGTCGAGGAAGCGCGACTCGGTGAGGTCGATGCCCATCGGCAGGAACGGGTTGATGTCCAGGCAGCGCACTTCGACGTACTGAATGCCACGGGCCACCAGCGCCTGAATCGGCCGCTCACCGGTGTAGGTCACGCGTTTCGGGCGGATGTTGGAGTAGTACTCGTTTTCGATCTGCAGGATGTTGGTGTTGAGCTGCACCCACTCACCATCCTTGTGCGTGCCGACTTCAACGTAAGGCGCGTACGGCGTGGCCACGGCTTTGCGCAAGCTGTCGGTGTAACTCGCCAGATCGTTGTAGCACGGCGTCAAGCCGGCCTGGGCGTTGCTCTGATAACCGAGGTCGCTCATGCGCAGGCTGGTCGCGTACGGCAGATACAGGGTGTCCGGATCGAGTTGTTCGAGCTGATGCGAACGACCACGCAGGAAACCGGCGTCCAGCGCAGGCGAGGCACCGAACAGGTACATCAGCAGCCAGCTGTAGCGACGGAAATTACGGATCAACGCGATGTAGGAAACCGACTGGAAATCGCGATCCGTGCCGACAAAACCTTCGGTTTCACGCAACAGTGGCCAGAGCTTTTCCGGCAGGGAAAAGTTGTAGTGAATCCCGGCAATGCACTGCATGGTCTTGCCGTAGCGCAGGGCCAGGCCCTTGCGGTAAACGTACTTGAGCTGACCGATGTTGGAGGTGCCGTAATAGGCGATCGGGATGTCTTCCTCGGCCGGCAACGGGCACGGCATCGATGGACTCCACAGGTACTCGTTGCCGAGTTTGCTGTAGGCAAAACGGTGAATCTTGTCCAGGCTCGCCAACGTATCAGCCGGGTCAGGCAGGGCGGGCGTGATGAATTCCAGCAGCGACTCGGAGTAGTCGGTGGTGATCTGTTCGTTGGTCAGCGCGGAACCCAAGGCTTCGGGGTGCGGCGTTTGCGCCAGGCGACCTTCGCTGGTCACGCGCAGGCATTCACGTTCGATACCGTGCAGGCACTGCTCGAGCAGAGAGAGGTTAGCGCGCTCGCCGAGCAGAGCCAGGCGGCGGTTGAGAAGTTCGCTCAATTTGGATTCCTTCACGCGTCAGTCGCCCCAATATGGGGGTGGGCAGGACGGTCTACAAGGGTGAAGTTGAAACTGGCGTTATCGCCTGGTTTTTCTAGCCGGTCAGCCGCACACATACTCTGTAGGAGCTGCCGAAGGCTCGGGCCGCGATCGGACGATCTTTTGATCTTGCTCTTGGAAAACAAAATCTAAAGATCGCAGCCTGCGGCAGCTCCTACAGGATGCGTTGCGCCGAAATTAACTCAAAATGATGACCGGTAGCTACAGGACAGCGAACGTGCCTTGTGCTTTTGCGACCAGTTTGTCGCCCTGCATCACGTCGGCTTCAACCACCAACGTGCGCCGGCCCGGGTGGATAACCCGCGCCGTGCACATGACCTCGCCGTCGGAAACGGCGCGGATATAGTTGATCTTGCACTCGATGGTCGCGCTCTGCTGATCGAAGCCGTGAGTGCTGGAACAGGCCAGCCCCATGGCGATGTCGACCAGGCTGAACAGCGCGCCACCGTGCAATTTGCCGCCGCGATTACGCAGTTCGGGTTCCAGCACCAGGGCGACTTGCGCCACCCCGGTTTCCAGGCTGTGCAGGCGGCAGCCCAACAGCTTGAAAAACGCGCTCTCGACGAGCCCGGCCGGAATCTCCATCAGCGTTTCTTCAACTGCTTGGCGTTAGCGAACAGCGAGGCCATCGCATTGTTCACCGGCGCGGCGGTGGCGGTTTCCTTGCGTGGCGCATTGTTCGAAGGCTGGCGCTGCGCCGAGCCCGGACGCGAGCCACGCGCACCGTCGATCTTCTCGCCCGGGGTGTCGCCCATGCGCATCGACAGGCCAACGCGTTTGCGCGGGATATCGACTTCCATGACCTTCACTTTCACCACGTCACCGGCCTTCACCGCTTCGCGTGGATCCTTGATGAATTTCTCCGACAGCGCCGAGATGTGCACCAGACCGTCCTGATGCACGCCGATGTCGACGAAGGCACCAAACGCGGTCACGTTGGTGACCACGCCTTCGAGGATCATCCCCAATTGCAGGTCTTTCAGGTCTTCAACGCCTTCCTGGAACTCCGCTGTCTTGAACTCCGGACGCGGGTCGCGGCCCGGTTTTTCCAGCTCTTGCAGAATGTCGGTGACGGTGGGTAGACCGAAGGTCTCGTCGGTGTATTTCTTCGGATCCAGACGCTTGAGGAAGCTTGCATCGCCGATCAGCGAGCGGATGTCGCGGTCGGTTTCAGCGGCAATGCGCTGCACCAGCGGATAGGCTTCCGGGTGAACCGCCGAGGAATCCAGCGGGTTGTCGCCGTTCATCACGCGCAAGAATCCGGCCGCCTGTTCGAAGGTTTTTTCGCCCAGACGCGCGACTTTCTTCAGGGCTGCACGGGTTTTGAACGCGCCGTGCTCATCGCGGTGAGTCACGATGTTCTGCGCCAGCGTCGAGTTGAGGCCGGAGATACGCGCCAGCAGCGCCACCGAAGCGGTGTTCACATCAACGCCGACGGCGTTCACACAGTCTTCAACCACTGCATCCAGACCACGCGCCAGTTTCAGCTGCGAAACGTCGTGCTGGTACTGGCCGACACCGATGGATTTCGGATCGATTTTCACCAGTTCTGCCAGTGGATCCTGCAGACGGCGGGCGATGGACACGGCGCCACGGATCGACACGTCGAGATCCGGGAACTCCTTGGCCGCCAGTTCCGATGCCGAGTACACCGATGCGCCGGCCTCGGAAACCATGACCTTGGTCATTTTCATCGCCGGGTATTTTTTGATCAGTTCGATCGCCAGTTTGTCGGTCTCGCGGCTGGCGGTGCCGTTGCCGATGGCGATCAGGTCAACCGAGTGCTTGGCGCACAGGGCGGCCAGGATGGCGATGGTCTGATCCCACTTGTTGTGCGGCACGTGCGGGTAAACCGTGGCGTGATCAAGCATCTTGCCGGTCGAGTCGACCACGGCCACCTTGCAACCGGTACGCAGGCCCGGGTCGAGGCCCAGAGTAGCGCGCGGGCCGGCCGGGGCGGCCAGCAGCAGGTCGTGCAGGTTGTGGGCGAATACGTTGATCGCCTCGGTTTCGGCGCCGTCACGCAGCTCGCCGAGCAGGTCGGTTTCCAGGTGCGTGTAGAGCTTGACCTTCCACGTCCAGCGCACCACTTCGCCGAGCCATTTGTCGGCCGGACGGTTCTGGTTCTGGATGTTGAATTGCTGGCCGATCATGCCTTCGCACGGGTGCATGGTGCCCGGCAGCTCGTCGCCGACTTTCAGCGCAGAACTGAGGATGCCTTCGTTGCGGCCACGGAAAATCGCCAGCGCGCGGTGCGACGGCATGCTTTTCAGTGGTTCGTCGTGTTCGAAGTAGTCGCGGAACTTGGCGCCTTCCTCTTCCTTGCCGGCGATAACGCGGGCACTGAGGGTGGCTTCCTGTTTCAGGTAGTTACGCAGTTTTTCCAGCAGGCTGGCGTCTTCGGCGAAACGTTCCATGAGGATGTACTTGGCGCCTTCGAGGGCTGCCTTGACATCGACCACGCCTTTTTCGGCATCGACGAAACGTGCTGCTTCGGTTTCCGGGGCCAGGTTCGGGTCGTTGAACAGGCCGTCCGCAAGGTCGCCGAGGCCGGCTTCCAGGGCGATCTGGCCCTTGGTGCGGCGCTTCTGCTTGTACGGCAGGTACAAGTCTTCGAGGCGGGTTTTGGTGTCGGCAAGCTTGATGTCGCGCTCAAGCTGCGGGGTGAGTTTGCCTTGCTCTTCGATGCTGGCGAGGATGCTGATGCGCCGTTCGTCGAGTTCTCGCAGGTAGCGCAGGCGCTCTTCCAGATGACGCAACTGGGTGTCATCGAGGCTGCCGGTGACTTCTTTCCGGTAACGGGCGATGAAGGGAACGGTTGAGCCTTCATCGAGTAGCGCGACGGCCGCTTCGACCTGTTGTGGGCGTACGCCGAGTTCCTCGGCGATGCGGCTGTTGATGCTGTCCATAAAACCACCTGACATAGTGTGAAAGCAGGCTCGCAGGCACGGAAATAAAGGCCCGGAGTCTGGTTGAGCGGCATGAAGATGGCCGCTGCCTGGGTCAAAAGGCACCCCATTGACCCGTGAAATCGAACAATTACTGCGGTTGCCATGAAAAAAACCGGCTGCCACCTGCGGTAACGATTCAGACGTTGCCTGGCACAAAACGCCGCGCATTATAACCAGCGTTCTGTCATTCGGGGGTGTTGCAGTCTGTAGGCATAAACCCCGGTTTTCTGGCAGTGAAGGAAAAATCTGCTAACAATGCACACGGTGCGTATAACGGCAGCTACGCCATAATGCGCGCCGAGCTAAAAGGAGCATCCAATGAGCAGCACTGCACAAACTGCTGAAGGCGAAAAAATTCTTATCGTTGATGACGATCCGGGGCTGAGCAGCCTGCTGGAACGTTTCTTCGTCAGCAAGGGCTACCGCGCCCGTACCGTTCCGAACACCGAGCAGATGGATCGTCTGTTGTCGCGTGAGGTGTTCAATCTGGTCGTACTCGACCTGATGCTGCCGGGCGAAGACGGCCTGACCGCTTGCCGCCGCCTGCGCGCCGCGAACAATCAGATCCCGATCATCATGCTCACCGCCAAGGGCGATGAGATCAGCCGCATCAAGGGCCTGGAACTGGGCGCCGACGATTATCTGGCCAAGCCGTTCAATCCGGACGAGCTGATGGCGCGGGTTAAAGCCGTTCTGCGCCGTCAGGCCGCACCGGTGCCGGGCGCGCCGGGCAGCGAAGACGAAAACGTCACCTTCGGTGATTACGTGTTGTCGCTGGCCACCCGCGAACTGAAGCGCGGCGACGAAGTGCACATGCTCACCACCGGTGAGTTTGCGGTACTCAAGGCCCTGGTGATGAACGCGCGTCAGCCGCTGACCCGCGACAAGCTGATGAACCTGGCCCGTGGCCGCGAATGGGATGCCCTCGAGCGTTCCATCGACGTGCAGATCTCGCGTCTGCGCCGGATGATCGAACCCGATCCATCCAAGCCGCGCTACATCCAGACTGTCTGGGGCGTGGGCTACGTGTTCGTACCGGATGGCGCCGCCACCAAGTGATCGGCGATTTGTAGGAGCGGGTCTGTGGGCCGGGTTGAATGACCTGCCCCGCAGACTCGCAATCCGCAATATGCGAGCATTGCTCGCTCCTGCAAGTGTGTAGCGGTTATTCATGAAAACCCCCGTCTGGTTCCCCCAAAGCTTTTTCTCCCGCACCCTCTGGCTGGTGCTCATCGTCGTGCTGTTTTCCAAGGCGCTGACCCTGGTTTATCTGTTGATGAACGAAGACGTGCTGGTGGATCGCCAATACAGCCACGGCGTCGCCCTGACGCTGCGCGCCTATTGGGCCGCTGACGAAGAAAACCGCGCGAAGATTGCCGATGCCGCGACCCTGATCCGGGTGGTCGGTGCCGGTGTGCCGGAAGGCGAACAGCACTGGCCGTATAGCGAAATCTATCAGCGGCAGATGCAGGCGGAGCTGGGTGCCGACACCGAAGTGCGTTTGCGCATGCATTCGCCGCCAGCGCTGTGGGTCCGCGCGCCGAGCCTCGGTGATGGCTGGCTGAAAGTGCCGTTGTATCCGCATCCATTGCGCGGCCAGAAAATCTGGAACGTGCTCGGCTGGTTCCTCGCCATCGGCTTGCTGTCGACGGCTTCGGCATGGATTTTCGTCAGCCAGCTCAACCAGCCGTTGAAGCGTCTGGTGTTTGCCGCCCGGCAACTCGGTCAGGGCCGCAGTGTGCGTCTGCCGATCAGCGATACGCCGAGCGAAATGACCGAGGTGTATCGCGCGTTCAACCAGATGGCCGAAGACGTCGAGCAGGCCGGCCGCGAGCGCGAGTTGATGCTGGCGGGGGTTTCCCACGACTTGCGCACGCCGTTGACCCGCTTGCGGCTGTCGCTGGAATTGATGGGCGATCGCAACGATCTGACTGACGACATGGTGCGTGACATCGAGGACATGGACGCGATTCTCGACCAGTTCCTCGCATTCATTCGCGATGGTCGTGACGAGTCGGTGGAAGAGGTCGATCTTACGGATCTGGTGCGCGAAGTGGCTGCGCCGTACAACCAGAATGAAGAGAAAGTGCATTTACGTCTGGAACCGATCCAGCCGTTTCCGTTGCGTCGCGTATCGATGAAACGCTTGCTGAACAATCTGATCGGCAACGCCTTGAACCATGCGGGCGGTAGCGTTGAAGTTGCGGCGTATGTGTCCGGCGACGTCAGTGCGCCGTACGTGGTGCTGAGCGTGATGGACCGTGGGGCGGGGATTGATCCTTCGGAGCTTGAGGCGATCTTCAACCCGTTTACTCGTGGTGATCGTGCGCGAGGCGGGAAGGGCACAGGGTTGGGCTTGGCGATCGTCAAGCGGATTGCTTCGATGCACGGCGGCAATGTTGAATTGCGTAACCGGTCCGGCGGTGGGCTGGAGGCGCGGGTGCGGTTGCCGTTGGGGTTGATGTTGCCTCGGGATGCCGTTTAAACCATAAAACCCTCACCCCAGCCCTCTCCCGGAGGGAGAGGGCGCTGACCGAGGTGTCTGGCGTCATACATCGACCTGAAATTCCGAGTCGATTATGGATTCGGTAAAGATCGATCATGTCGGCGGAGTTTTCCAATATCCCCCAATCAGTCCCCTCTCCCTTCGGGAGAGGGTTAGGGGCTCTTGCTCTTCGCTCTAGCCCTTGCCTTTTGTCCGAGTCATATTCGGCCCGCCATTTTTCTCAAGATGCTCAATGATGATCCCCGCCACGTTCTTCCCGGTGGTGGTCTCGATCCCTTCCAGCCCCGGCGACGAGTTCACTTCCATCACCAGCGGCCCGTGATTGGAGCGCAGGATATCCACGCCCGCCACCGACAACCCCATGACCTTCGCTGCACGCAACGCCGTCATGCGTTCTTCCGGCGTAATCTTGATCAGGCTGGCGCTGCCGCCACGGTGCAGGTTGGAGCGGAACTCGCCCGGTTTCGCCTGCCGCTTCATCGCCGCGATGACTTTGTCACCCACTACAAAGCAACGAATATCCGCGCCGCCGGCTTCCTTGATGTATTCCTGAACCATGATGTTCTGCTTCAGGCCCATGAACGCCTCGATCACCGATTCGGCCGCGGTCGCGGTTTCGCACAACACCACACCGATGCCCTGGGTGCCTTCCAGCACTTTGATCACCAGCGGCGCGCCGTTGACCATGTCGATCAGGTCGGGAATGTCATCCGGCGAGTGGGCAAACCCGGTGACCGGCAAACCGATGCCGCGACGCGAGAGCAATTGCAGCGAACGCAATTTGTCCCGCGAACGGGCAATCGCCACCGATTCGTTGAGCGGGAACACCCCCATCATTTCAAACTGACGCAACACAGCGCAGCCATAGAACGTCACCGACGCGCCGATGCGCGGGATCACCGCGTCGAAGCCTTCCAGCGGTTTGCCGCGATAGTGGATCTGCGGCTTGTGGCTGGCGATGTTCATGTAGGCGCGCAAGGTGTCGATCACTACCATTTCATGCCCGCGCTCGGTTCCGGCTTCGACCAGACGGCGGGTGGAATACAGACGCGGGTTCCGCGACAGCACAGCGATCTTCATGCAACACCTGTGGAGGAGGTAGATACCGGGAACACCGGCTTGTCTTGTACATATTTGATGCCCGGATTGACCACCAACTGGCCATCGATCAGGGCTTTGGAACCGAGCAGCAGGCGATAACGCATGGACTTGCGGCAGGCGAGGGTGAACTCGACCGGCCAGACCCGATCACCGAGGGCCAGGGTGGTGCTGATCACATAACGCACCTGCGCATGGCCGTTGGAGCTTTTAATGGTTTTGCGCGTGACCAGCGGTGCTTCACAACGCCGATGACGCAACTGCACCACCGTGCCCAGGTGCGCGGTAAAGCGCACCCATTTCTCGCCGTTGCGTTCGAACGGCTCGATGTCGGTGGCGTGCAGGCTGGAGGTGCTGGCACCGGTGTCGATTTTCGCCCGCAGGCCCGCGACTCCCAGATCCGGGAGCGCCACCCACTCGCGCAGACCGACAACGGTCAAATGGTCAAATGTCTTCAATAGGAGCAACCAACGATTAACGCTTCCAGGCCTCAGGTGTGACCTGGGCCAACGCTTTGAATGCAGGTCTGGCGAACCAGTAGCCCTGCATCAGAAATATTCCACAGTCCGCCAGGAAGTCCCGTTCACCGGCGCTCTCAATGCCTTCGGCAATGACTGTAACGTCCAACTCCGCACAGATTGTGACAATCCCCCGAACGATCGCCTGACGAACACGGTCTTGATCGACATCGCGGATCAGCGCCATGTCGAGTTTGATCAGATCCGGTTGGAAATCAGCCAGCAGATTGAGCCCCGAATAACCGGCACCGAAATCATCGATGGCGGTCTTGAAGCCGAATTCGCGGTATTCACGCAGAATATTGGTCAAATGGCGATAGTTATCTACGTGCTCGCTTTCCAGGGTTTCGAAAATCAATCGGTTGATCGGGAAATTGTGTTTTTTTGCCGCCTCGAGCGTACTGCGAATGCATAACTCTGGACGATAGACGGCGTTGGGCATGAAGTTGATCGACAAGTGTGTCTGCATATTTAGATTGGCCGCGCCTTCGATGGCGCGGGTGCGGCAGAGCTGGTCGAAACGGTAGCGGTTTTCTTCTGTTACTTGATCCAACACCGTCAATGCGCCTTCACCCGCAGCGCCACGGACCAGCGCTTCATGGGCGAAAATCGACTGATCGCGCAGATCCACGATCGGTTGATAAGCGAAGGAAAAATCGAAGCCCAAGGGTTCGCTTTGCTGACACCCTTGGCAACCGGCCTTGGGTGAGGTTAATGAAGACGGAAATTTAGTCACTCGATCACTCCATGCCGATGAACCGGCCCAGATCACAGTTTATCTGGAGGGCGGAGTTATTGCGCCCGACAGAAACGGTAGTAGAGTTCCGACTACTGGCTGAACGAGGAATTCATATGGCTCAAAAAAGCGAAGAGGACGACAAGGTCCGTCTCGACAAATGGCTGTGGGCCGCGCGCTTTTACAAAACCCGCGCCTTGGCCAAAACGGCGATCGAGAGTGGCAAGGTGCATTGTCGAGGTGATCGCTGCAAGCCTGGCAAAGAGCCACGCATTGGCGATGAGTTCGAGATTCGTATGGGGTTCGAAGTGCGCACGGTGAAGGTCGAGGCGCTGTCGATCGTGCGACGTGGCGCACCCGAAGCGCAGACGTTGTACGTGGAGACTGACGAGAGTGTCGCCAAACGTGAAGCGGCGGCGGCAATGCGCAAGGCCGGGGCGTTGGGGGTCAGCACCGACGGCAAGCCGAGCAAGAAACAGCGGCGGGATTTGTTCAAGTTTCGCGGCAGCAGCCACGACGAATAAAGACGGTATTTTTGTGTTGCTGGTGCTGATGCCATCGCGGGCAAGCCCGCTCCCACAGGTTTCTCAGGTGTTCACATGATTTGTGTTCGCTGAAAATCATTGTGGGAGCGTGGCTTGCCCGCGATCGAGTGCGCAGCACTCGCCATGGACGACGCGGTATCAGGCGCTACGTACCACACTCATCCGCGAAACCACCGGCAATTTGCCCAGCAACGCGAAAACCGGCGCCGTCACCTTCAGCCAGAAGTTCGCCGCGTGATAGGCAAACGGCGTGTAATAACCCCAGCCCAGCGCCCACACCGCCAGCAAAACCCCACCGATGTAATCGTCCTGGCCCCAATGCGCACCGGCCACCAGACGCGGCAACATGAACAACACCGCCAAACCCCACACCGTCAAAAACTGCCCGACCGTGCGGCTAAACACGCCCATGAACAGCGCCCAGATCAACAACACCGAAGCATGATCACCGGGAAAGCTCTGGCTGGAGCGATCTTTCAGCTCCCAAGTCTTTTCCAGATCCGGGAAGTAGTCACTGATATGCACAGCGCCCTCAAGCACCATCGACGGACTGCTGTGCTGCCAATCCATGTAGTCGGCGAACTTGGAAAACAGTGCGCGAATCACCACCATCAACAACAGGATCGACAGAAAACCGAAAAAAGCCCGACGTACGTCAATCGCCCTGAACACCCAGTCGCCCTTGATCAGCAGTGTCAGCAGAATCAGCCCGACGACGATGTCGAACGGCCGCATACTTGCAATTGCCCATATGTGGAGCCATATCGGGTTGCTGGCCAGCGGAGCATTGAGCGAGCGGAACAGCCACTCGTCGAAAATCACACACAGCGCGTTGCCCGTAGGCCATAACCAGAAAGCCAGTAGCGCTAATGGCAATACGTTGCACACAACCAGCCGGCCGAGGTTCCACCTTGATTGGAACAAACCCGGATTGTTCATAAAATGCCTCCCATGGCAGAGCAGTCGGCACCAAAAAGGGTGCCAGAAACGCAAATTTTCACGTCTTGTAACCATTTTGTCACCACATTCAGATACCCAGACCTATGACCGACCTACCGGATACCGATTTCACCCAACGCTTCATCTTCGATGACAGCGACACCCGCGGCGAACTGGTCGCGCTTGAGCGCAGCTACGCCGAAGTCCTCGCCAAGCACCCGTACCCGGAGCCGGTCGCGCAATTGCTGGGCGAACTGATGGCCGCCGCCTCGTTGCTGGTGGGCACTCTAAAGTTCGACGGTTTGCTGATTCTGCAGGCGCGTTCCGAAGGACCGATCCCGATGCTGATGATCGAGTGCTCCAGCGACCGCGACATCCGTGGTCTGGCGCGTTATCACGCCGATCAGATCGCGCCGGATGCGACCCTCGCCGACCTGATGCCGAACGGTGTTCTGGCACTGACCGTCGACCCGACTGTCGGCCAGCGCTACCAGGGCATCGTCGACCTCGACGGCGAAACCCTGTCCGATTGCTTCACCAACTACTTCGTCATGTCGCAACAGGTTGGCACCCGCTTCAAGCTGTTTGCCGACGGTCGTCGTGCCCGTGGTTTGCTGCTGCAACAACTGCCGGCTGACCGTCTGAAAGACGAAGAAGATCGCGCCGCCAGCTGGCAGCACATCACCGCGTTGGCCACTACCCTGACCGCCGATGAACTGCTCAGCCTGGACAACGAAACCGTGCTGCATCGCCTCTACCACGAAGAGCAGGTGCGTCTGTTCGATGTGCAGAATCTGCGCTTCCGTTGCAGCTGCTCGCGGGATCGTTCCGGCAATGCGCTGGTCAGTCTGGGTCTGGAAGACGCGCAGGCATTGGTCGCCGAACAGGGTGGCACCGTCGAGATCGATTGCCAGTTTTGCAACGAGCGTTATCTGTTCGACGCAGCCGATATTGCTCAATTGTTCGCTGGCGCAGGTGTCGACACCCCGTCAGATACCCGGCACTAAAACGGTTCAGCGCAGGTAAATTCACTGCGTAACGACGGAATATCGCCGTTACGACGGGAGGACCCTACTCTTTTTGGGCGTTTCTGGCATAATCCGGCCCACTTTTTGTCGCGGTAGTAGTGCACGACTTTCTACTACAAAACGTTTGGAGCACACTCGGCCACTGGCCGACGGGGAATCTCATGACGCAAGCCAATAACGCCGTGTACACCGATCTGAGTGTCGATGATCTGGTAAAAGAAGCCTTGAATCGCGGTGAGGGCGAGCTTGCCGATACCGGCGCTCTGGTTGTTCGCACCGGTCACCGCACCGGTCGTTCGCCTGTTGACCGTTTCATCGTTGAAGAGCCTTCCACCCAGGACGCTATCGCCTGGGGCCCGATCAATCGCAAGTTCCCGGCCGACAAGTTCGACGCGCTGTGGGCTCGCGTCGAGGCATTCAACAACGCGCAAGAGCACTTTGTTTCCCACGTGCATGTAGGCGCGGCTGAAGATCACTACCTGGCCGTGAAAATGACCACCCAGACTGCCTGGCAGAATCTGTTCGGTCGTTGCCTGTTCATCAACCCGGCCCAGTACAACCCGGCTGGCCGTGAAGAATGGCAAGTGCTCAACGTCGCCAACTTCGAGTGCGTGCCTGAGCGTGACGGCACCAACTCCGACGGTTGCGTGATCCTCAACTTCGCCCAGAAGAAAGTGCTGATCGCCGGCATGCGTTACGCCGGTGAGATGAAGAAAGCCATGTTCTCCGTGCAGAACTTCCTGCTGCCGGCCGCTGACGTGCTGCCAATGCACTGCGCTGCCAACATCGGCGAAGAAGGCGACGTGACCCTGTTCTTCGGTCTGTCGGGCACCGGTAAAACCACCCTGTCGGCCGACGAAAGCCGTTACCTGATCGGTGACGACGAACACGGCTGGGGCGAAGGCGTGGTGTTCAACATCGAAGGCGGTTGCTATGCCAAGTGCATCGACCTCTCCGAGAAGAACGAGCCGGTTATCTGGAAAGCCATCAAGCACGGCGCTGTGCTGGAAAACGTTGTCATCGACGACGCCAAGCACGCCGACTATGCCGATGTCAGCCTGACCCAGAACAGCCGCGCGGCTTACCCGCTGGAGCACGTTGCCAAGCGTTCCGAGCAGAACCTCGGTGGCGAGCCAAACGCTGTTATCTTCCTGACCTGCGACCTGACCGGCGTCCTGCCGCCAGTGTCGATCCTCAACGAAGAACAAGCGGCCTACCACTTCCTGTCTGGCTACACCGCGCTGGTGGGCTCGACTGAAATGGGTTCCGGCAGCGGCATCAAGTCGACCTTCTCCACCTGCTTCGGCGCACCGTTCTTCCCGCGCCCGGCTGGCGAATACGCAGAGCTGCTGATCAAGCGCATCCGCGGTTTCGGTTCGAAGGTTTACCTGGTCAACACCGGCTGGACCGGCGGCGGCTACGGCGTCGGCAAACGCTTCAACATCCCGACCACCCGCGCGGTGATCGCAGCGATCCAGAGCGGCGCGCTGATCGGTGCTGACACCGAGCACCTCGACACCATCAACCTCGACGTGCCACTGGCCGTACCGGGCGTTGAAACCAACCTGCTCAACCCGCGCAACACCTGGGCTGACAAGGCTGCGTACGACGAGGCTGCCAAGGCATTGGCCGGTCTGTTCATCGAGAACTTCAAGAAGTTCGAAGTGAGCGACGCGATCAAGGCTGCTGGGCCGAAGTTGTAAGATTGGTTTGTTGTGAATGAAAAAGCCGCCCTTCGGGGCGGCTTTTTTTTGGGTGATCAGAAGGTACGAAAAGCAGGTGCCATCCTTTCCTGCTCACTTCTGGACATTCCAAGCGCATTCGCGATCTCCGACCAAAGACGGATCACGTCTTGAGTGCGCTCAATGATGTCTGCTGAATCCTCACGGCTCACCCGAAAATAACCAGCGACTTCCCTCGCCAGCTCTAAGTCCAACGCGTTGTCAGAATCAGTGATGTTCAGCTTCAACCCATCCGCATGCGCCACCGGATTCATGTCGTAGGCTGCCGACAATCGCCATCCTCGCCCAGGATCGAAAATAAACCCATGATTCCGTAGGTGGTCATCGGTATTGGATACGAGGATGTTGAAGACGATTCGTGACCAGAGTTCACGGAGGTCGGTGTTGGGTTCCGAGCCGTGTTCCATGATTACTTCCGCCAACTCTAGATAGCTGGCGCCGGTTGAGGCGTCGTCGCCATCGACGCGGTTGGTCATGGTCATGGCCGATGCAAAGTGATGTCGGCCGCCGCGTTCGGTTCGGTCGAAACGCTTCACCAGGAAGCAGTGGTGATCGCTTGCGTAGCGTCGGGCCATGCCGGTGGCAACACGTAGGCCACAATTGAGCGCCAAAGCGTTTACTACAAATTCCCAACCACCTACATCGTAGTCATCTCTCGTACTTGGGAATTTGGCGATCCACAGTCGGCCGAACTCGTCGACGACGCTGGCTTTCGGCCTGGCGCCGCCCAGCGAGCCGCCCGGTGCGATGAGCATTCTTAGCCATTCGCGGCCATCGAGGGCTGTGTTGTCCCTATCGTTTTCCAAGGCGAGACTTGCCTGCTCTAAGGCGCGTAGTTCGACAAAGGGTGGGGCGGCAACGCCGTCGCGGTCGTCGAGGAAGTTGCCTGCGTCATTGAGTTTGTAGCGAAGGGCACCGACACGGAACAGGTCGTGCACGCCAAGCAGGTAATCGGATTCAAACAACTTGCTGTTGCTGGGAAGCAAGCCGTCGCGAACGTCCCTCTCCAGACGGCGCTTCATAAGCATTTGGCCCCAACGATCAGGGCTCGAGTCTGCAAAGACGCCAAAGCGGCTCTGATGTTCGCCGGGGAATTGGCGGCCTTCGAAGGGGCCGATGCGCGGGTCTAAAGTTATGAAACTCAACTCGGGGTCGGCCAGCGCCTTAGGATCGTATTCAAATTCGAACACGTTGGTGTTGCGTGTTTTCCTTGCATGCAGAAATCCGAGGCGTCTGGCGCCTTTCAAGGATTCCCAGTCTGCATAAACAGCAATCAGCGTCATTCTTCACCTGTTGGGGGGCCGACCTTTTTTCTCTTGTTCAAAAGGCTGGAGAGTGAGTGTGTGTTGAGTGGGAAGTCAGCCGGAATTTTCGTGGTAGTGGCGGCATCGATAACGTTCGAAGTCCCGACGTGTTCGGGTGCGCCCTTTTTTACCGCACTGGCTGCTCGTACTCGCTTGGTTTTTTTGGCTGCGGATCTTGTTGCAGGGATTAACTGCGCATCCTGCAACTGGCGTCCCATCTCATCGGTTGCAGCCAGTTTGTTCAGATCCTTTTCCAACCCCAACACTTGCATGACCGAAAGGTAGGCGCCGATGGTCACTCCTGATCCTCCCGTCTCCACATTGCGCAAGGTTGTCAGCGACATGCCGGAGCGTTCAGCGACTTGCTTGGCCGTCAATTTGCGGCGCAGGCGAGCCAGTTTCAGGCGTTCGCCTAAGTCGACCAGAAGTCGAGCAGTAGAGGGCAAAAGCGGCGCTGTTTTCTTGGCCATGTGGCAGTATTCCTTCATTTTTTAACTATAACTGCCAGAATAATAGCACTTAAGTTGAAAAATGCAGGGCTGGGCGGATCTGCAGTGTTTAAGGTTTTAAATGGCATTATTCCAACTGTTTTTACAATATATAGCCAGAATACTGCCACTTATGGCGGTAGTGATTGCCAGTCAGTTTTTGTTCTTGTCGTAGTAGGCTTGCTTTTGCTCAAACGACAAAGCGGTCTTGTCGTCTGTTTCCGGTGTAGAGGTCGGACTGGAAGCGTGACGCTCCCTGCGTAAGATCTCGTCCATTTCCTGGACGCTTGCCATCAACTCGTCAAAAAACTTGCTCATGGTTATTCCGATGGTTAATGGCCTTATTTACCACTCCCGACGAATAGGTGAGAGCGGTGTGATCACTCAAGCACCGGTCGGGACTTTCCAGTTGAGCATTTGCTGCTGCGCAACTTGCAGCAGGTCACAGCCATCCTGCGTCAGCAGATAAAGGGCGTGGGTGATGTGGGGAATGTCTTCGACGTCGGCTTGTTTGAAGTTGAGGCAGTAGAGGGTGCGTAGCAGGTCGCTTGAAGCGCGCAAGCGCTGGACGGCGCATTCGAGGATGTCTTGCGGGTTGGCTTTTGTGTCGATGATCAGTGGGTTGGTGTCAGTGAGACTGGACTCGAGTGAGCGGTAGCGATCGGTGGTGAATTGATTCCATGTTTTCATTATTTTTGCCTCGTATTGCGTCATGAGAATCCACTCCCACCGTGACCAAGCGATAGGTGGCGGACTGCGTTCGGGTTGGTCAACCGATGAGGCATTCACAACCGGCACGCCCGAAAGCGTCCCGAACACAGCCGCCATAAAGCGTACTGACACAAAAAAGCGCCAGCAGCATACAACGACTGTGAATGCACATCTAATACGGGTGACCAAGCCCGAGCCGCTGATTAGCAGCGACAGGCACGACTATAGATTCGCACCCTCAAATCCCGATAGTCGACAAAGCGTCTGTCGCTGTAGGAACGGGACGAAGATTTCATCGGACGTTCCTACCGAACCTTCAACACTTTTCAACGCAAATGCGCATACGCCGAAATATCCAGCAAGCTCGTCGCCAACCCTGTCGCCGGTTTGTAGATTGGGCCTTTTACCGTCGAGAACGCCACGCCTTTGCTGCCCAGCGAAACATAGCGTTCGCCTTTGTCCAGCTCGGTGAAGTAGGTGTAGGAAAGGTTGTGCATGAGCTTGTATTTCGCCTCGTCGCGGGCGATGGCATTGGTGAAATTTTGCAGGTCGGCCTGGGTCAGGTTCAGGGTTTTGTTCAGTTGCACGCCCCAGCGCTTGAGGCAGATCTCGGCGAGGTGGCGGACGATGCGGCCGGGCTCGATCAGCGCTTTGCGGTCGTTGGCGCTGGTCGGAACGCCGCCGCTGGCGGTGGCGTTACCGGCCATGGTGGCGTGGCGGCCGGCCATCGGGTAGATGTAGGTTTTGGTGCCCGTAGCGGTTTGTGGAATGACGCAGCTGAAGCCTTTGGAGCGCTCGTCGCGGGCGTAGACGCCGACATACTCTTTGACGTTGGCCGCGAGTTTGACGCGTTCATTCTGGAAGTTGCCAATGCCCGGTACGGGATCAAGGGCGAAAATATTAACCGGAATGTTTTTCAATGCACTGTCCTTGAACATCGCATTGGCCAGCATGTGGCAACTAATACCGCCGCGGCTCCAGCCGACCAGGTTAACTTGAGTGGGGATGAGTCCGTCTTTGCGGAACGTCTTGATAATCTGTTCCTGCAACTTCTGTTGAGTGACGCTTCGGTCGCCGTAGTTGTATTTGCGCCAAAACCAGGAACCCTCTGCCTTTACATCTTCGATGGGAATGCCGGCGGCTTTCAGACGGTTGTATTCGGCCTCTGTCAGTTGTTGGCGCTGCCAGTCGCATTGACCTTTGAGGATGTTCATGGCGTGTTGTACGTTTTCTTCCCAGCCCTTGCCGAACAGCGTGCCGCTGAGGCCGTAATCCTTGGTCTGGGTGAAGAGGGCGTCAGCCTGCAGGTTGCCGCTGCCTGGTCCGTCGACCACAATCCATTCGGCGAATTCGCGTCCGGCGTGATGCGAGGCCAGCGTCGATACAAGTTCGCCATCCCAGAAGTTTTCGTGTGTAACGTCGAACTTGTTGGAGCCGGTGCCGCAGAAAAATATAGTGACTGTTGTCATGGTCTTGCTCTTGTTGAATATAAGAGCAAACAACTTAGTGTTGAATGAGTTGATAAAGAAAGTGCTGGGTTGTTTCGAGGTTTGTGAATTTTCTGCAATCTTTGCATTACGGAGTTTGTAGCTTTGCAACTTCAAGCAAGTCGCAACCATCTTGAACCAATAGATAAAGCGCATTGACGATATTGGGAATGTCTTTGGCGTCGGCTTGTTTGAAACACACACAGTAAAGTGTTTCCAGCAGATCGCTGGCGGCGCGCAGACGTTGATCGGCGGCGTCGAGCAGTTCGCGGTGGCTGGCGTCGGTGTCGATCACTATGACGGGGTTTTCGCTGTAGCAGGTCTTGAGTGGGTGATAGCGGTTGATCATGGTGAGGCTTGTCCTGTTCGAAGACGCTCGGGCCGGCCGACAGAGTGTTTTCAGCCGCGCCGGCCACTATAGAAGGGCGTTGCGCGGTGGGACAAGACAGCTGCAATGGACAGCATTCGTAGGGGTTTTTCCCGGGTTTACGGATATTCCCTACGGCATTTCATGGCTTATTCAAGGCAAAACCCTTAGGCGTAAAAAATCCCACAGGTTTGTCAGGCTATTCGCGGTAAACCTCTGTATGGTGCGCGCCAGAATCTGTAGGACGTTTCTAAACGTCTGACACGCGCTTAAAGGGAATTAGGTATGCAATGGCTACGAATGGCCTCGATTTTATTGCTGTGGGCCAGCGGTTGCCGTCTGACAATGGCGTCTGACGCAAACAACGCACCGATGTTCAACAATCTGCACCGCACTGGCTGGCCGGATGCGCTGACCAGCCAGGCCGACATGGACACCGCTTCGCGTGGTGAGGTCCTGACGTTCGCCAAAGCCCTTTTGGCCAGCGAAGCACTTGATGAGAAAGGGCTGGAGCAACGACTCGGCGTGCCGCACGTGCAACTCAAATCGATCCGACAAGTGCGTGACGGTTTGTGGGATCGTTTGCTGAGCACCTATCGCAACGCCAGTCAGAACTGTGACGAGCAGCCCTTCTGCCCGCGCGTGCGCAGCGTCGCGGATCTGCGCCAGTTGGCGGCGGCGTTCACCGGTGATATCAGCCCGGCCCATGCGTTGTGGGCGAGCAAGAGCCAGGGCGTGCATGAGCAGGTGTTGAATGAGCAACTGCGGGTGGCGGTGCTGCGCCCTTGAGTTTCTGGGTTGACCCCTTCGCGAGTTAGCTCGCTTCCACAGGGTCTGCGTGATCCGCTGTATCATTCCGAATCGATTTGGCCCCGACCTTTTCTCGACTCGCTGCGATCGCCCGCTAGGCTGTTGGCATAGCAGCGGTCAAAGGAGTGACAGCGAATGCACAACACCCTGGAACAGGTTTTTGGTTATCCACAGTTCAGGCCCGGGCAAGAGGCCGCGATCAGCGCGGTGCTGGCCGGGCGCTCGGCGGCGGCGATTTTCCCCACCGGTTCCGGCAAGTCCCTTTGCTACCAGATTTCGGCGTTGCTGCTGCCGCATCTGACGCTGGTGGTCTCGCCGTTGCTGGCGCTGATGCAGGATCAATTGGCGTTCCTGCAACGCCATGGCATCTCGGCGGGCAGCATCGATTCGGCACAGAGTCGCGAGGACGCCAATGACGTAATGGCGCGTGCCCGATTGGGTGAGCTGAAGATCTTGATGATCTCGGTAGAGCGCCTGAAAAACGAGCGCTTCCGTAACTTTTTGCAGCAGGTGCCGATCTCGTTGCTGGTGGTGGACGAGGCGCATTGCATCTCGGAATGGGGCCACAACTTCCGCCCCGACTACCTCAAACTGCCGGACTATCAGCGCCAGTTCAACATCCCGCAGACCCTGCTGCTGACGGCCACGGCGACCCCCCAGGTCATCGCCGACATGCAAGCCAAATTCGCCATTGCCCCTGAGGATGTGGTGACCACCGGTTTCTACCGACCCAATCTCAATCTGCTGGTGGAACCGGTGCGCGGTCAGGACAAGCGCCGGCGTCTGGTGGAGTGGATGAGCGAGCGCCCCGGCCAGCCCAGCATCGTTTACGTGACCTTGCAGAAAACCGCTGAGCACATCGCTGAACATCTGGAACGCAACGGCATTCAGGCCGAGGCCTATCACGCGGGTTTGCCCCACGATAAACGTGAAGCGATCCAGAAACGTTTCATGGCCGGACAGTCCAATTGCATCGTCGCCACCATCGCCTTCGGCATGGGCATCGACAAAAGTGACATCCGTAATGTGGTGCACTTCGACCTGCCCAAATCCATCGAAAACTACAGCCAGGAAATCGGTCGCGCCGGGCGTGACGGGCAGCCATCGGACTGTCTGGTGCTGGCCAACCGCGACAGCCTCAACGTGCTGGAGAATTTCGTCTACGGCGACACGCCAGAGCGCGAAGGCATTCGTTATGTGCTCGACGAATTGAAGGCTTCGGTGCCGGACGGGCAGTGGGAGTTTTTGCTCGGGCCGCTGGCGGATCAAAGCAACATCCGCTCGTTGCCGCTGAAGACCTTGCTGGTGCAACTGGAGTTGCGTGGGCTGATCGCGCCGCGCTACGCCTATTACGCCGAGTACCGCTTCAAATACCTGCTGGAGCCTGAGGCACTGCTTGAGCGTTTTGAAGGTGAGCGCAGGGATTTTGTCGCGGCGATTATCCAGACTTCAAGCCGCGCGCGTACTTGGGCGACGGTGAGTTTCGAGTCGATGTACGAACAGTATTCGGCAGAACGCAATCGGGTGGTCAAGGCGCTGGACTATTTCCAGGAGAAGGGCTGGGTCGAGCTTGAGAGCAAGCAGATGACCGAGGTCTACAGCGTGCTGCGCAGTGACTTCGACAGTGATGTTCTGGGTGGCGAACTGCACGATTATTTCACCCGCCATGAACAGACCGAGGTCGCACGAATTCACGCGATGCTTGAGGTGTTCGCGACTGAACGCTGCCTGGGTTATCGACTGGCGGAGTATTTTGGCGATCACGATGCGCCTGAGCACTGTGGGCATTGTTCGGTATGCCACGGGCAAGTTGCGCGGTTGCCGGCGCCGCCGGAATTGCCGGCGCTTGTGGATAAAAACTTCGCGGCACTGTGTGGAGATTTTATCCACAGGCATGAGCAACTCACCGCGGTAGCACCGACGGCGGAACGGTTGACGCGGTTTTTGTGCGGGATCAGCGTGCCGTTGTTTACCAAGCTCAAGGCGCGGACGATTGCCGGCTATGCAGCCCTTGAAGAATACCCCTACGCCGAAGTCCGCCACTGGACCCAAACACACCTCTAAACCCTATGTAGGAGCTGCCGAAGGCTGCGATCCTTTGATCTTCAATGTTTGATCAAAAAACAAAATCAAAAGATCGCAGCCTGCGGCAGCTCCTACATTGAGTGGTTTATCCATTCGCTGAATGTCGATCATCACGGTAATAAACTTCAAAAAGCGTCGTTCGCTGACTATGGTGAGACCAGTCTTTGGATCGCCAACAAGAGAACAACATGAGCCAGACATCCTTCGATATTCAGCAAGCGGCCGTGATCGGCGCCGGCACCATGGGCCGGGGCATCGTCATGTGCCTGGCGAATGCCGGCGTCAGTGTGCAGTGGGTCGATAACAATCCACAGATGCTTGAGCAAGCCCTCGCCAGCGTCGCCGAGACTTATGCACACAACGTGCGTCAGGGCCGTATTGATCAGGCCGAGGCTGATGCGCGTATGGCTCGCGTCACTGCAGCGGCGGATTACGCGGCGATCCGCACTGTCGATCTGGTGATTGAAGCGGTGTATGAGAATCTTGAGCTCAAGCAGAAGATCTTTCGTGAGCTGGATGGCTTGCTGAAACCTGAAGCGTTGTTGGCGAGCAATACGTCAGCGCTGGATATCGATGCGATTGCTGCCGTAACCCGGCGTCCGGAGCAGGTGCTGGGCCTGCACTTTTTCAGCCCGGCGCACATCATGAAACTGCTGGAAATCGTTCGTGGCGCGCGGACTTCGCCGGCGGCGCTGGATGCCGCACTGGCCTTGGGCAAACGCATGGGCAAGGTCAGCGTGGTATCGGGCAACTGTCACGGTTTTATCGGCAACCGCATGCTGCACCCGTATGTGCTGGAGGCGCGCAAGATGTTGCTTGAGGGCGCTTATCCACAGCAGGTCGACGCGGCGTTGCAGGGTTTCGGTTTTGCCATGGGCCCGTTTCGCATGTACGACGTGGTCGGTATTGACCTGGAATGGCGTGCCCGCGAGTTGGCCGGCAAAGGCCAGGACGCGCCGGAGGTTCAAGTCGATAACCGTTTGTGCGAACTGGGCCGCTTTGGCCAGAAGTCGGGTAACGGTTATTACCACTACGAGCCGGGCAGTCGTCAGGCCGAGCACGATCCTGAGGTCGATGCGTTGGTGTTGCAGGTCAGCGAGGGCTTGGGCTTCCAGCGTCGAGAGATCGGCCCGGAGGAGATTCTTGAGCGTTGCCTGCTGGCGTTGGTCAACGAGGGTGCAAAGATTCTGCAGGAAGGCATTGCCGAGTCGGCGCATGACATTGACCTGGTGTATCTGAATGGCTATGGCTTCCCGGCGGACAAGGGCGGGCCAATGGCCTGGGCGGATCAACAGGGGCTGGCGGATATTCATCAGCGCTTGCTGGCGCTGGAGACGCGGCAGGGCGATCAGTGGAAACCGGCGCGGTTGATTGGTGAGTTGGCGGCGCAGGGCAAGGGCTTTGCTGACCAGTGAGAGATACTCTGCATCAGCCACCGCTATCGTGAGGAGGCTCACTCCTACAGGGAACGCATTCCAAGGCAGGAGTGAGCCTGCTCGCGATAGGGGCAACGCGTAGTTCGCTTTAAACTGCTGATAAACTTAATGGATCATTACCGATGTCCACCCCGATTCCTCAACGCAGCGACTATCCACACTTCCAGCCGATCACCACGCGCTGGCATGACAACGACGCCTACGGCCACATCAACAACGTCACCTATTACAGTTTCTTCGACACGGCGGTGAACACTTACCTGATTCAGGTCGGTGGTCTGGATATCCATGACGGTGAAGTGGTGGGGTTTGTGGTCAGTTCGGCGTGTGATTACTTTGCGTCGATCGCCTTTCCGGATCTGATCGAGATCGGCCTGCGGGTCGGCAAGTTGGGCAACAGCTCGGTGCAATACGAACTGGCGGTGTTCAAGGTCGGCGAAAGTGAAGCGTGTGCGGCCGGGCGATTCGTGCATGTGTTCGTGGATCGGGCGAGCAATCAGCCGGTGCCGATTCCAGATCAATTACGGCAGGCGCTGGAGCGTCTGGTGGTGGGGTAAAGCAAAAAGATCGCAGCCTGCGGCAGTTCCTACATTGATCTGTGTAGGAGCTGCCGCAGGCTGCGATCTTTGGATCTACGTGCCGCCAATCAGCAATCAGCGGTGGCGATAATACTTGTGATGCTTGCGATGGCCGTAGGCATGACCACGACCACGGTGGTCGTCACGATAGTAGCGGCGATCATCATGGCGACGGTCGTAGCGACGATCATCGTCATCGCTTTTGTTGCCCATGTAGTTGCCCAGCGCGCCACCGGCGCCGCCACCTGCTGCGGAGCCGATCAGGCTGCCGGTGGTGCCGCCCATGCTGCGGCCAACCACGTTACCGCCGGCAGCGCCCAATGCACCGCCGATGGCGGCTTCGCCACGGCTGCGTTTGTCGGCACCGACTGCGCTACCACCCGCGCCGCCCAAGGCTGCGCCGATAGTGGAACCTGTATTGCCGCCTAATGACTGACCGACGACCGAGCCAAGAACCCCGCCCAATGCGCCGCCGACACCTGCTTCGGTGGTGCCGCCTGCCGACGCAAAACCACTGACCAGGCCAAGGGACAACAAGAGAATTTGGGAGAACTTCATAGAGGAGCCTCAAAGGGATGACGGCGCCGATCCTGAGGCTGTGTAACAAGCGTGACAATCGAAATCCGACGAATAACACGACTTGTATACAATTTCGCAAGTTACTGTTTTGTATGCGGAACTTAACCGATTTTCGCCGGTCTTTAACTACTTCGGACAGGCCGCTTTTGTGAAAAAGCGGCCTTTTTTGTGGGCGATTGAAATGCAAAAACCAAGAGATCGCAGCCTTCGGCAGCTCCTACACTGATCCCTGTAGGAGCTGCCGAAGGCTGCGATCTTTTGATCTTGTGTTAAGCCGACTTGGCCATGATCAACCCAGTCTCACTCGCCGCTTCCAACCGGATCGCAATGAACTTCGACGTCGGCGTATGGCTGCCATCACCGGTGCTCTCCAGCGGCACCAGCGGGTTCACTTCCGGGTAATAAGCCGCTGCTTGCCCCGCTGGAATATCAAACGCCAACAAGGTGAAGCCCTTCACCCGACGCTCGCGACCATCGTCCCACAGCGAAACGATGTCAGCCTTCTGCCCCGGCCGAAAGCCCAGACGAATGATGTCTGCCTCGTTGGCGAACAACACATCACGCTGACCCTTCACTCCACGATAACGATCGTCGAGGCCATAAATCGTCGTGTTGTACTGATCGTGGGAACGCATCGATTGCAGGATCAAATCCGGCAGTTGCCCGGTGGCGCGGGTGCGTTCGTGCACCAGATCCTTGGGCAGCATGTTCGCACGGAAATTGGCGCGGCCCGACGGGGTGTTCCACTTGCGCGCGCCGGCGCTGTTGCCGAGGTAGAAACCGCCCGGGTTTTTGATTTTCTCGTTGAACTCTTTGAAATTCGGAATGGTGTCGGCGATCAGTTCGCGAATGCGTCCGTAATCGGCTACCAGCCAATTCCAGTCCACCGGCTTGCTGCCCAAAGTGGCGGCAGCGATGCCGGCGATGATCGACGGCTCCGAGCGCATCTGGTTCGACAGCGGCTGCAACTGACCGTTAGAGGCGTGAACCATGCTGAACGAATCTTCCACGGTGACGGCTTGCGGGCCTTCGGTCTGGATGTCGATGTCGGTACGACCGAGGCACGGCAGGATCAGCGCGTCTTTACCGTGCGCCAGGTGGCTGCGGTTGAGTTTGGTGCTGATCTGCACAGTCAGGTCGCAATTGCTCAGCGCTGCGAATGTACGCGGGCTGTCCGGCGTCGCTTGCGCGAAGTTGCCGCCCAGACCGATGAAGACTTTGGCGCGGCCTTCGGCCATCGCATGGATCGCCTCGACCACGTTATGGCCGTTATGACGTGGGACCTTGAACTGGAAGCGACGCTCCAGCGAGTCGAGGAACGCCACCGGCGGACGCTCGTTGATGCCCATCGTCCGGTCGCCCTGTACGTTACTGTGACCACGCACCGGGCACAGACCGGCACCCGGCCTGCCGATGTTGCCGCGCAGCAGCATCAGGTTGGCGATTTCCTGGATGGTCGGCACTGAATGGCGATGCTGGGTGATGCCCATCGCCCAGCACATGATCACGTTTTTGCCTTTGGCGTACATGCGCGAAGCTTGCTCGATCTCGACCAGCGTCAGGCCGGATTGCTCGACGATCTGCTCCCACGGCGTGTCGTCGACGGTACCGAGGTACTCCAGCACGTTGGTGCTGTGCTCATTGAGAAAGTCATGATCGAACACTGCCGGTTCGCCGGCCTTCTGTGCGTCGCGTTCCCACTGCAGGAGGAACTTGGCCATGCCGCGCAGCAACGCCATGTCACCGCCGAGTGCCGGACGGAAATACGCGGTGTTGGTCGGCTTGTCGCCGTTGGTGAGCATTTCGATCGGGTGTTGCGGGTGCTGGAAACGTTCCAGTCCACGCTCTTTTAACGGATTGACGCACACCACTTGCGCGCCACGTTTCACCGCTTCACGCAACGGTTCAAGCATGCGCGGGTGGTTGGTGCCGGGGTTCTGGCCCCAGACAAAAATTGCATCGGCGTGCTCGAAATCGTCGAAGGTCACGGTGCCTTTGCCGACGCCAACGCTTTGTGCCAACGCGACACCGCTGGCCTCGTGGCACATGTTCGAGCAATCCGGGAAGTTGTTGGTGCCGTAGGCGCGCACAAACAGCTGATACAGATACGCCGCCTCGTTGCTCGCGCGACCCGAGGTGTAGAACTCGGCCAGATCCGGGCTCGGCAGACTCTGCAGGTGTTTGGCGATCAGCGCGTAGGCGTCGTCCCAGCTGATCGGTTTGTAGCGATCAGTCTCGGCATCGTAGACCATCGGCTCGGTCAGACGACCCTGATACTCCAGCCAGTAGTCGCTCTGCTCAAGCAGCGAGGTCACGCTGTGCCTGGCGAAGAACTTGGCGTCCACACGGCGCTTGGTCGCTTCCCAGTTCACCGCTTTCGCGCCGTTTTCGCAGAACTTGACCATGCCGCTTTCCGGCGAGTCGCCCCACGCGCAACCTGGGCAGTCGAAGCCGCCATTCTGGTTGGTCTTGAGCATCATGCGCAGGTTTTTCAGCGCGTTGTCGCTGGTCAACCAGGCCTGGGCCACACTGATCAGGGCACCCCAACCACCGGCGGCGCCTTTGTATGGCTTGTAGCGCGGGACAGGTTTCTGGTCGGCTTGATGATGTTGGCTCACGCTTGATTCTCCATCGCGGGGCTATACACCCGCGGCGCACTTTTCTGCGGCAGGTGGATGAGATTGAGGTTGTGTCGACGGGCCCATTGCACGGCAAGGCCCGTGGGCGCGGACAGGCTGACCAGGGTCTGGATGCCGGCGCGCAAGACTTTCTGGATCAATTCGAGGCTGCAACGACTGGTGACAATCGCCAGGCCGCCGTTTGTGGATATCTTTTGCCGGATCAGTCCGCCGATCAGTTTGTCGAGGGCGTTGTGCCGGCCAATGTCTTCGCGACCGAGCAGCAACTCGCCGCTGGCATTCATGAATACGGCGGCGTGTACCGCGCCGCAGTACTGGCCTAAAGGTTGAAACGCGCTGATGCGCTGGCGCAGGCCGTCGAGCCAGGCAATCGGTGGCAACAGTGCACCGGTCAGGACTTTCAGCTCAGGCAATGCCTGTTCCACGGCCTCGACGCCACACAAACCGCAACCGCTGGTGCCGGCCATTTGCCGACGCTGTTGCTTGAGGTTCCAGAAGGCACGGTTGGCGATGGTCACTTGCGCGTATTGCGCGGAGCCGGCGCCGGTCAATTGCAGATCATAAATGTCGGTCGCGTCCTCGATGATGCCGCTGCCGAGGCTGAAGCCGACGATGAAATCTTCAAGGTCGGTCGGCGTCACCAGCATCACGGCCTGACTGATGCCGTTGTAGGCGATCGCCAACGCGACTTCCTCGGCCAGCGCGGTGCTGGCCGATTCCTCACGGGGAAGATCGCTGTAGCTGTAGGTCTGGCTGGCGGCAGGCGCGGGCGTTTCGAGTGCAGGCGCCGCGCAAGTTGGGCGCTTGGCGTTCATGGCATCACCGACGGATTGATCAACGTTAAGACTAGGCGCGGCAAGTTGTCGCGTCTAATTGCTACTGTCGATCTATCGATAGATGCCGTCGATCAAGCGCCGCTTGGCGATTGTTGATAAAGCGCAAAACAGGCCTCGGCCAGCGCTGAACGCGGGGCGCCACGCCGCATGATCAGGCCCAGCGGGGCGAGGGTCTGCGCGTTTTCGATCGGTTGCAGACGCAGATGGTCGGTGAGTTTTTCCAGACCGCCGTCCAGCGGCATGATTGCGCAGCAGAATCCGCCGTGCACGGCTTGTAACAATTGATGCACCGCGTCGGTTTGCAGCAACGGCTGCGGGGTCAGGCCACGGCTGTGGAAGTTGTGGTCGATGGACTGACGAAAGTGCATGCCGCTGGTGAGCATGCCTAACGGCAATTCGATCAGCGCTTGCCAACTCAACGGCGCCTCGCCGAACGTGAAGGTGCGCTGGTCGTAGAGCAGGCCCATGCGGGTTTCGCTGAACGCGTGCGATTCGAAGCGTTCGTTATCCAGCCGATCCAGATAGGACACACCAATGTCGATGCGATTGTTGGCCAGCTGTTCGAGGATCTGCTCGGAACTCAATGCCGACATTTCAAAGCGCAGGTTCGGGTGCGCGGCGTGCAGGCGTTGCAGCAATGGCAGCGGATCGAAGCTCGACAGCGGCACCACCCCGAGACGCAACGTGCCGATGAGGTTGCCGCGACACGCCGCGGCTTCTGCGTGCAAGCCGTCGTAAGCGGCCATTACCGAACGCGCCCACGCCAGTACGCGCTCGCCGGGCGCGGTGAAACCTTCGAAGCGCTGGCCACGGTTGACCAGTGGCAGATCGAGTTCTTCTTCGAGGTTGCGCAGGCGCATCGACAGGGTCGGCTGGGTGATGTGGCAACGCGCGGCGGCCTGGCCGAAGTGGCGGGTTTCGTCGAGGGCGATGAGGAATTTCAGCTGCTTGATGTCCATCTTCGCTCCGGGGGGCTGGCAGGGGTAGGCGATTCTAACGCCTGGCGCCCGGCAGGGTCATTGGTCGGCCAGGAACCGGGTTTGTCCGGCGTGGTCTAGGCTTGGACGTCTGGAACCCAAATCAAGGAGTGTGCGCTATGAGTCTTTTGAGCTTTGTGAAAGAAGCCGGTGAAAAGCTGATCGATCTGCTGACCCCAGGCAACGCCAATGCCAGTGAGCAATTGAAGGAGCACATCAGCAAGGTCGGGCTGGGCAATCCGAACGTGCAGGCGACTGTCGACGGCGACAAGGTCACCGTGACCGGTGAGGTGGCGAGTCAGGAAGAGAAAGAGAAGATTCTGCTGGCCGTGGGCAATATTGCCGGTGTTGGCAGTGTTGATGATCAGATCACGGTGAGCGGGCCGGTTGTGACGGCTGCACAGTTTGTTGTGGTCAAGTCGGGCGACACCCTCAGCGCGATTTCTCTGCGTGTGTACGGTGACGCCAACAAGTATCAAAAAATCTTCGACGCCAACAAACCGCTGCTCAAGGATGTAAACAAAATCTACCCAGGCCAGACACTGCGTATCCCTGAATAACCCGCAAACCCTGTAGGAGCTGCCGCAGGCTGCGATCTTTTGATCTTTAAACTGCAAGATCAAAAGATCGCAGCCT